>JALVLE010000331.1:5399-8234 GCA_027033555.1 Caldifarciminota bacterium
CTGGAACATATTTTTGTAAAGGTTATGAAGGAAAATGATGTTTAGAATCATTATTTTAAGTATAAGGAAAAAATTTAAGATATACTTCAGCTACAAGTTTTTCGTATTCTTAAATATAATTACAGGGATTTTGCAGGTTATATGGTTATACTATCTCTCTCGCTTTGTGCATGCTAATTTTTCAGATAACATTAATTATTTTTCTTATGCTTTCGTAGGCATTCTTTCAGATGTCATTATTCAAAATTCTATATACGGATTTAGAAATGTTCTAAGACAGGAACAGGTGGAAGGCACATTGGAAATGGTTTTTGCTTCCCCTACACCTGTTGAAATCTTTGCAGGGGGATCTGCACTCGCTGAAATAGTAAAAGGCTTGTTTATAGCTTTTATAATGTTTGTCGTGGGTATAGCGTTAGGAGCCAAAGTAATATTGACTTTGAATACTTTAATTTCTCTCTTTATTTTTATCCCTATAGAAATACTGGCTTTTTTAGGTTTCGGTTTTGCGGCAAGTGGGGTAATAATGGTTACAAAAAAAGGAGATCCCATACTCTTTACATATTCTTGGTTAAATAGATTACTTGGGAATATGTACTTCCCGGCGAAGATATTACCCCAGGGGATAAACTTTTTAAGGTATATCCTGCCATTAAGTTATGCATTAAATGGAACAAGGGCAATTTTATTACAAGGCCAAACAATATTGTCAAAAGATGTGCTAAGTAATTTCTTAGTACTTATTGTTTTTACCATCATCACTCTTCCATCAGGTCTTTTTCTGTTTAAAGTAGGCGTAAAAAGAGCTAAAAAAGAAGGGACTCTACATCTGTTTTAATACACCAACGAGTATGATTAAATATCTTTATATCTCTCTAAGCTATCAACCAATCCAAGTTCGACAGTGTAAACTAAATTGTGCCAGAGCATAAGGAAATCCTCCTTTTGGGAAAAGAGTTATGATAGAAACAAAAAAGAGATAATACGCAGTAAAACCCCAAAAGGAAGGCAAAACGATTATGGAACAAAATAATTATTATTCCTGGGTAAACTCTAATTTTGAGAAAGAGGGACTATTGTTTTTTTAACCTTATCCAGTATCTCAACGAACTTAACTTATTCCGCCAGTTTCACCCTGTATTTAACCCCCTGCTTTATCCACAAATTCAACGCAAGAATGAATATGCCTGACAGCAAAAATGCTGTCTGGATGGAAAATTTGTCGGAAATATAACCAAAAAGAGGTGCATAAATCGCCATAAAAAGGGCACGAAGTTCGCTGTCCACAGAAAAAACCGTTGCCCTTTCACTCTTTTTCATCATATCCCCCAGGACATCAACCACAAGAGGCCTTCTTGCATCCTTCATAAGGTAAAGAATAAAGTAAAGAATAATTACAAGATACATTTGCTCCCAGCCAATTACAAAATAGAGAGCGATAAAGATAATGCCCATTAAGTCAAAGAGAAGATTCATAAGGGAAAACGAGTCAATAAATTTCAAAACCCTGTACACATTCCTTGATGCTGATGAACTGAATATATAAAAGATACCATAGACAATACCTAAAACAACCTTAACATTCTGAGATGGTGAAAGCTTTGCAATGACAACTATACCACTTGCAAGAATAATATTTTTCAATACTGGTTGAATGTAATCCTTTGTGCTCTTAAAAATCCCGTCATACAGAGCAGAACTTACAAGAACTCTGGCAAGATGGGTATTTTTCATAATGGAGAGCATCTTCTCATACGAAGATTTTATAAACTCCTTAAAACTGAACTTCGATTTTATTTTTTCATCAAGATAATCAGGATACGAAAGTACAAGGAGAAAATCCAGAATATACGGAACAATGGTTATAATAAAAATCCACTTCATTGCAGGAATGTTGAGGACAAAAACGATTGATAAAAACGCTGAAACAGCAGAACCAAGGAGTGAAAAAGAACGTGTTCTACCGTATACAAAAGCCTTTTCTGAAAACCATCCCTTTCTTTCAAGATACGAGTAAATCATTGCCTTATGTGTTCCTGAACGGAATGCCTCACCAAAGGCATACATAATCATACCAAAGGCAGCAACAAGGAAATTCCTTGTAAAGAAAAATAGAATGAAAGACACAATGTAAGAAGAAAAACAGAGAAGAAGTGATTTCTTCTTTCCATAGTTGTCAGCAAATACCCCTGTGGGGATTTCAAGAATATATACAGTAATCTCTCTTATGGAAAATAAAAGCCCTATTTCAAAGAGTGAAAAACCAAGATGGAGGAAGTAAATGTAGAGATAGGGTTCAAAAAACCTGAGATTCTTAAAGAAGCCGTAAAAACAGAATTTCCATATCTGCCTGTCTTTTTTTATGGTCTCATGAAGAGAGTCCATAAATTTACTTTTCTTTTGGACAGTATCTTATTACTTTCACATTTTCAATTGTAATGAGACCGTCATTTACAACCTCATCAAGAAAAGGCAGAAATTCGCTTATCCTTTCTTCAGAATCAACTATCTCTATTACCATGGGAAGGTCATCTGAAATCCTTAAAAGTTTGACAGTGTGGAGATGGCTTTTTGCACCAAAACCCATTATACCTCTTATCACTGTTGCCCCTGCCATCTTCCTTTTCTTAGCTTCCATAACTATGTATTCGTAGAGAGGTTTTCCCTTATACTTGTCATCCTCTCCTATAAATATTCTAAGAAGCACGCCATTTTCCGGAATTCCCATTCCCTTTAACCCCTTTTACTTTAAAAGATGCACAACCCTGAAGAGCGCCCTTGTGCTCACAAACCCAGCATAGACCAGCACGAATCCAGCCACATTAGTTATAATTA
>JALVLE010000332.1 GCA_027033555.1 Caldifarciminota bacterium
TTTGTACTTCAACCCCCCGGGGTTTTTGCACTACTGGAGGTTGAAGTAAATTTTAGAAGGGGCAGTCACGGTGCGAATTTTTTTGTATCACCAAATTCAATACTTTATTATAAAAAGAAGATGAAGATTCAAACGGTTGTTACATACATACTAATAGCAATAGTTATAATTTTGGTTTTGCCTAATGCCCTCGTGCTATTGTTTGTCGGTTTGATTGAGTTGTTTTTTTCTGTTTGCATTCTTCTCCCTTTTATTAGCTGGCTTCAAGTTTTTTATTGACTGGCTGGAGCTTGCTATTCACGGGAAGTTTGGGTATGAATATCTGGTTTATTCTTTTGTATCCTTTTTCCTGTCGTATATGTTTAAGTACGTGGCTGCTAAAATTGATCGTGAATTTTCACGCTTGGAAAAAGCTGATTATAAGCCTTTTTAATTTTTCTGTTAACGCCCCATGAGTATTTTAAAGAGGGATTAGATGAAGATGAGGATGAATACGGAGATTCTGGCAATGACCTGTCAGATTTTGATGATGATTAGAGCATTAAAAATGATTTGCGTTTATTTTTTGGATTCATGGAGTCTCGCTTATAATAACCTTAACAACTAAAAATAAGGGAGGTATGTATGTTTGGTGTGTTTATTTTCCTTTTATCCCTTGTTAAAGTGAGCGGTAATGAGGTGGTCTTTACATTTCACACAGAGGGTGCCAATGCTGTGTATGTGGCAGGTACTTTTAATAATTGGAATCCAAAGGACCCGGCATGGCTCATGAAAAAGGTTGATGATACAACCTGGACGTTGAAAAAGGAATTGAAACCTGGAAAGTATGCCTATAAGTTTGTTGTAAATGGTACACAGTGGCTACAGGACAGAGATAATCCCTTAAAAGAACCCGACGGATTTGGGGGTTTTAACTCTGTTGTGATAGTGGGTGCTAAAGGAGCTCGTCCACCTTATTTTGACAAGGACGGCGTTGTTTTTACTTATGTAAATGATAATGCAAACAGCGTGTATCTTGCCGGTACATTTAATAACTGGGACCCAAAGAGTCTTCCAATGAAAAAGGAAAATGGAGTATGGAGGGTAAAGGTAAAACTTGCCCCGGGTTATTATCAGTACAAGTTTGTGGTTAATGGTTCCGAGTGGGTAAGTGACCCTCTTAATCCTGCAAAGGTTGATGATGGATATGGAGGTTTTAATTCGTCTTTCAGGCTCACAGACGATGGTAAGGTGCTTTATGAGACACCGGCAACAGGGGAAAGTAAAGAACCTGTTATGGGAGAACTTAAAAAACTCGGGACTCCGTTATATCTTGCTATTGTCTGGCATCAGCACCAGCCAAGATATTATCAGGACTTAAAAACAGGTGAATACTTCGCTCCATGGGTAAGATTACACGGGATTAAAGACTATTACGATATGGCTGCTATTCTTGAAAAATATCCAAATGTGCACGTGACCATTAATCTTACCCCCGTTCTTTTGATGCAGCTTGAGAATGAAATTAAGATGTACGAAGAAGGTAAGTCACCTGATGTTGAGGTGAGAATGACCCTGAAGAATGCAGATAGCCTGACAGTTGAAGATAAAAAGCACCTGCTTGCCAATTTCTTTTCTGCAAACTGGGACAATATGATTGATATATGGCCAAGATACAGGGAACTGAGGCTCAAGAGGGTGATGAATGCTGATGGAAGTATAAACTTTGAGGCAACAATGCAGCGTTATACCACACAGGATTACAGAGACTTACAGATGTGGTTTAACCTTGCGTGGTTTGACCCGGATTTTCAGGAAGGCGATGTGAAATTGCCCACCGGGAAAGTGGTCTCTGTGAAAAAATACATAGAGAAGGGAAGGAATTTTACGGAAAAAGAGAAAAAAGAGGTAATGGATATAGAGTTTGAGATTTTAAAGGCAATAATCCCTGAACATAAGAAATTACAGGATAGAGGACAGATTGAGGTTATTACCACGCCCTATTATCATCCCATTTTGCCTCTTATTTACGATACAGACCTTGCAAAAGAAGCGATGCCCAGTACACCTCTTCCTCCAAGATTTTCCTGGCCGCAGGATGCTATGTGGCATCTTAAGAAGGCTGTGTGGAAATATAAAAGCATATTCGGCAGGGCACCTCTTGGTATGTGGCCTGCTGAAGGCTCTGTTGCAGAGGCAATTGTTCCTTTGGTACACGATGCAGGGTTTAAATGGATGGCATCGGATGTTGGAGTACTCTCAAGAAGTCTTAATAAGGGACTTCTTTCTGCGGATGATATGTACAGACCTTATGTTGTGGGGAAGCAGGATAAAACCGTTTATATGGTATTCAGGGATACTGACCTCTCAGACCGTATAGGTTTCAGGTACAGGTCTCTGTCTGGCATGGCAGCTGCCAATGATTTTGTTAAGACGCTTTACGAGATTCACAAAAAGTTTGCAAATGACCCAGAGCCGCATCTTGTAACGGTGATTCTTGATGGTGAAAATGCCTGGGAGTGGTATAAGAGGGATGGAAAGGCGTTTTTCCATGCACTTTATTCCCAGCTTAATAACTCCGACTGGCTTATTACAACCACTGTTAAGGATTTTCTTGATAAATATCCTCCCAAAAGGCATATTAAACACCTCTTTGCAGGTTCATGGATAAATGCTGATTTCTCTACCTGGATTGGTGAACCGGAAGAGAACCTTGCATGGGATTATCTCGGCCGTGTGAGGAAATGGTTTGAAAATGAGAAAAAGAGTGGGAAGCACGATGAGAAAACTTTGAAAAGAGCCTTTATGGAACTTGCATCGGCAGAGGGTTCTGACTGGTTCTGGTTCTTTGGCAATGACCAGAATGCACCGGGCGGAGACAGGTGGACAGATATTATGTTCAGAAGAACGCTCAAGAATGTTTACGAAATACTTGGAAAACCTCATCCTGCATTTTTAGATTCAACAATACTAAATACCACCTATACAGGCACAACTCAGGGTGGCGGTATAATGGCAAAAAGCAGTATTTCCCTCGCTGGTGCAAAGCTATATTTCAAGGAGAAAGACAAAAAAGGAGACGATTACGGGGACGGTAATTATAAATATCCTCAGAATGGGGTTTTTGAAAAGGGCGTCTTTGATTTGCTTGGCCTTGAAGTGTACAAGGATGCAAAGGGAAGGTATATTTTGAAATTTAAAATGGCTAAACTTGGCAACCCCTGGAATGCTCCTTATGGTTTTTCTTTCCCATTTATTCACTTCTACATAATGTCAAAAGAGGGGAGTAAAAAGCCATTTTATGACAACGTCCGGGTGGTTTTTGATAGACCGTATAAGTATGCAATTCTTATAAGTGGCTGGCCCGACCACAGTGGAATTTACGATTATACTGGAAAAAAGATTCATGATATTGAAGTTTCTGTTGACAAAAAGGATAATGCAATTCTTGTGGCGTTCCCAGAAAGTGTTGTGGGTGAGATAGAAGGTGGTTATGTACTCGTTTTCTCGTATGATGGATATGGGAAAAATGGAATACGGAAGATTACAAAAAATGGTGGAGAGTGGGAGATTGGAGGGGGGTCAGATAAAGCTCCTCCTGTGCTTGATATTCTTGATCCCTATGGTAAACAAAAGGCATGGCTATCAGTGTGGAGAGAAGGTAAAACACCAGAATTAAGGGCTTTCTGGATTCACAGGTAGGTGGATGATGGATAGGTTTTTGAAGGAATTACAAAAAACAGAAGACCTTTTGATAATGACCAATGAGGAGCTTTATAGGTTCGCGAAGCAAATGGACGAATTTATAGGGTATATCAAGGCACTGCATACTCCCCTTAAGAATCATGTTAAATTTGCAAGAGAGCTTTTAAGATTGGGGTTAAGTGTGGATGCAGCTATTCTCTACAGGGAACTGGCAAGAGCGCACAGAGAAACAGGCTCGGAAAGGGACTATTTGAGAAGCCTTTATATGTATTATGAAATCCTTTTGATGACTCTCTATATTCCAACTGTATATGAGGAGCTTTTGAAAAATGCAAAGGAGTATGAGCAAACAGTATTCGGACCTCTTTTCCATTATCTTTCTGGGTTTACTCAACATTTTCATTTGTTTGAATATGAGAAGGCGTACGAAACCTATTCGCATGCATTAGAGCTATTGGACAAGATAAAACCAAAGGAGTTTAACCGTTATGATGTTGTTAAATACAGAGACCTGAAACTACTTCTTTTATCAAACATGACTGATACACTTCTCAGAGCGATATTCAAAGGGGGGAAAAACGAGGAGTATATAAATAGAATAAAGGCGCATCTTGAAGAGTTAAAAAAGATAGAAACAGATATGCTCTTTTTGAAAATAAACGAAGTAGAGTTTAATCTCGCAACAGAGAACATTCAAGAGGCAGCAAAGATACTGATGGATATTGATGCGAAAATAATGCACGATAAAACAAAAAGGCATATGTTGCCTTTACTTTATCGGACATGGGCTCTTTTTTCATGGAGAAGACAGGATACAGAGGGGGCTGTAAATTATTTTAAAAGGGCATTGCGCGAGGCTATCCAGTTACAGGATGAGATGAGGCAAAAGGAAATTATTGATACAATTGTACTTGTTCTTTCAATGGATACCCCTTATATAAACCTTTTTTCCAAAGAGGGAAAAGAACTTTTGCTTTATCTTCTTTCTACCCTCCTTGCAAAGGACTGGTATCTGGGAGAGGATCACTCTAAAAAGGTAGCGGAGTATTCTAAAAAGGTGGCAGAGGCAT
Organism: Caldifarciminota bacterium; assembly: GCA_027033555.1. GTDB lineage: Bacteria > Hydrothermota > Hydrothermia > UBA1063 > CAJXJZ01 > CAJXJZ01. Next base: position 4,755 of record JALVLE010000332.1, read on the forward strand.
ATGAGTTTCTGGGAGGTGTGAGTATAAACAAGGGTAAAATATATCTTGCAGGCCTTTTGCATGATACGGGTAAGTTATATATTCCATGGTACATTCTGAATAAACCTATAAAACCCATTGACCTTGAATGGGAAAGCATGAAGTATCATCCAACCTATGGCGCAATTATAATGAGGAAAATGGGTATGCCGGAGTTTGCCAGGTATGTGGAAGAGCATCATGAGAGGATTGATGGAAGTGGATATCCTTATGGTATTAAAAAACCTCATATAATCTCCCAGATTATTGGAATTGTGGACGATTTTGCGGCAGCCACTTCCCTTACAAGGAAATATGAGAAGCCTCTCACAAAGGAGGAGGCTCTTGAAGAGTTTGAAAAACAGAAAGGGATTAAATTTGATGCAGGTGTGGTAGATGCTCTCAAGTTTGCCATGACAAACCTTTAGTTTGTGGGCTGAATCATTGAAATAATTGAATCTCCAGAGACTGGAACCTGCAGTCTGTATATCTGCATGGAGTTTGTATTGTCCACAGGTTTTCCTTGATATTTTATCACCACTTTTTTAAATAGTGTATCTCCTTCTTTCACAAAAACATAAAGAAACCGGCTTTTTCTTGCCTTATCTGTAAATTCTGATATAAGGGTTATGAGATAGTGAGAGTGCCAGGCAGGCTTTCCCAGAGCAGGCAGATAAGATGCCACAGAATTGTAACGTACGAGGCTGTAATAATTATCCTCGTATTTTGTGTTTACAAAACTTTTAATCATGTCCCATGTTGCCCTGTCTCTTGAGTGTTTTTTATGTGAAAGTGTGATTAATGTAAGACCCAAAAACGGCAAAACCACACCAGTGAACCGGTATTTTTTGAAAAGGAAAAAAAGACCAAAAGAGGCAGGAATAATTAATGGTACAATTACCCGTCCCAGATAAAAGCTCTTGACCGGATTGAATGGTATATGCATTATACCGAATGCGCTTGAGATTAACCCCAGAATTACAGGGAAGGCGGCTGCCCACAGTGGGATTTTCTCTTTTACTTTCATTTTCTTTATATAAGGTATTATAGCCAGTAAACCGAGTAACACAACTACAAAAAGCGATTTCCAGGTATTGCGAATTATGTAGTTATCTATGTACAGGCTCTCAAATCTGTCGGTTACAAGGTTTGAAGTCAGAATTTTGTAATACTGTAATGAGAGGGTTGAGAACATGAGCGCCGAAGAGGTGTATAATTTCTTATCTTTTAAATTAATTATGACATAGGGGACAAAAGCTGCCACTGCCGGTATGAAATGGGTGGAGAAAGCGCCTGTCCAGAATAGCATTGAGAGGGGTAACGGGTATTTGAAAGCAAACACGATGTAAGCAATGGAAGCCAGTGTGGGAAATCCACCCCAGGCAGGGAAATTTGAGGGCCTCACCAGAGTAAATACAACAAGTAAGGAAATGAACGGGTTTTCCAACCATTCATTGATGGATAGATAGAACAACATAAAAAATATGAATCCGGTTACAATGGTAGCCTTAAGGGCCGATATCCTCAAAAGAAACATTAAGGAAGTTGCCACGAAATGGAAGCCTATGTTGAATGCACCCAACCCGTTTACGTGAAATGGATAGAATACCGGCGTATAACCTTTTGCATGGTAGAGGCTTAATACTGTATAGCTGTGCATAATCGTGTCATTGCCGAAAGATAGTGTGAATGGCAGTGTTATTATGTATCGCAATATTAATGCCAAGATTCCCAAAAAGATGATATTTTTCTCTTTATCGTATTTTATAAAGATTACTCCATAGAGACCTATGATGGAGAAAAAGAATACGAGGATATCCATGTGATGAATGGGTAGCCATCCTATCACTGACCAAAATAGCAGTGAAGTAGCAAAAGAAGTTGAGAATTTTGGTGGAACTTTGAAAATTTTAAGTAAAAGACCACCAATACCTATTAAAAAACCGGGTAAAAGGAGTATTGCCACGGAAAATTTAATAAGATAAAATAAAAGAACCTCCCACTACTTGAATAAGAAAAAACGATAATTACCCAAAAGACGCTTTCTTTAGGATTGAATCGCCTTTTTTCCTTCTTCGGTGATTACATATTTACCCTTCATCGGACTTTCAACGAGCCCCTTATTCTTAAGTCCCCTTAATTTTCCTGTTACTTTTGGAGTGGGAAGCCCTGCCTTTTCTGCAATTTCTTTGCATCCAGCAGGCTCTGTAAACTCTTTCAGTGCATTCAGGATTGCTTTCTGGACCTCATCAAGTCCTTCCTGTTTTTTCTTTTTTCCACAGGGCATTTTTCACCTCCTTTTAATATATCATCCGTTTTCTTTGCTCTCTTTATGTGGTACTGTATCTTTTCTGCATTTTACAAGGAAACAACCGCACCCTGCAGAAAGCACCTTTTTAACAATCATTTTAAATTTCTTTTTGCTTATCCATTTCATGCTGTTTCCTCCGTTTTAAAATGCATACACAAGTTTCACAGTAAACCCACTTCTTGTAAGTATAGAACCTGAATTGCTGTCTTTGTTTTTTTCGTAGGTGAAAACATTATAAAGTCTTATTACAGGTGAATCCAGCAGGTTAATATAGGAGATTTCTTTTGCATACAAAGAGCTATTTTCACCTGTTTTATGGTATCCGATATATGGCTTTATGATAAGGTGTGAGCCGAGAAGACTTAGAATTCCAAATACCTGATAAAGGGTTTCGTCAGGTAGGATATCTGTGTTGCTGAAACCTATTTTATCTATTTTTAAACCTAAGTTTACACGATTTAGTGGGTTCAATTTTACTTTCAATGAGGCCACGTATGAGTCAAAGCCGAGATATTTACCTTTTAAAAAACTAAGACCAAGGCTTTTATAACTTGATTGAGTGTAGGAGAAATATGCACCGTAGTAGGTGTAGGATTTGTCTTCAATGTCCATGCCTATATACGGCATATTCTCTCTTTGAAATAAGAGCGAGAGTTCCAGTTTATCTTTATTTAAAAGCATATTGGCACTTACATATTCATCCACAGTTGTGTCATTTTCAGCACTTTTATCCACAAAGTAGTAAATCTGCGGTTTTAACACTATATTGCCCTTTATGTTCTTTCCATAGGCGAGGCTTATGTTTGCCTCATTGATATCATCAAAGTAAAGGGTACTGAAGGGCGTGAGAAAATTTTTCCCTATATGGGTATAGCTGATATGTGCGTCAAGACCCACAAACTCGGATCTTCTGTAAAATTCTCCGTAAAAAAGATGTGATACTGAATCAATCCTTCTTGTTGCCTGAAATTTTACGCCCATATGATATTTATGAGATACTGGCATGTAGGAGTCAAAGGTTAAAAATTTGTAACTTATAGGTGAGAAGATATATTGCAAACCAAATTCATATCCCTTTACAGGTACAAAGTTGAGTTTGCCAAAGGAAATGGTGTCATAAGTCTCG
>JALVLE010000333.1 GCA_027033555.1 Caldifarciminota bacterium
GCAAATATATTCATGGTTCCTCCTTCATAATTTTAATATTTACGACACCATAATTGGTTTTTACCTTAACAAAGTATATACCTGGCTTTAAGCCGTCTGTGGAGATACGATTTTCTCTGGCAGGTTTAGACATAATCTGTCTTCCATTAACATTATAGAATACAGCGTATTTGATGTGGTATCCCTTTATAAACCTTCCGTCAAAGAATACCTTTTTTTCTTTATATTGAGGTTTTTGCTCTGTAATTCCAACTCCACCTGTTATTTCTATAGAATCTCTGCTTGCAGGTGAGGCCTGATCGTACGTAAGATAATAAATATCTATTCCCCCAGTTTCATTTCCTGCTATGAAATCAAGTGCTATGGTATCTCTACTGCCTGCCTCCACAGTAATTGATTGTGAATCTCCAAAAAAGCATTGATTATGGAAACACATCTGAAATTCAAGGTCCTGTGGCGCTGCGTTCCTTTTGACTATGAGGTTAAAGGTGGCATTGAAATATCCATTGTTATAAAGTTCAAAACGTAACGAGGCGTAGCCGTTCTGGGAGAGATAAACATGTGTTGAATCAATAGGCGTGAACACAAAACCTATCACGAGATATAAAATAAACATCTCAAAACCTCCTTTGAAATCCTGAGACAATATTTTTTGATGCTGAGTCCTGAATTAAAACAATAAAATTTCTATTTCTGACCATGTTCGTGGCCATTCTGGCTCTGAAAGGTAAGGTTACAGGAAACGTTCTATAATATTTTACTACATTGTTGTAAATAGTATCAGTTGCGCCCCCCTGTATAAACCTCACCGAATCCTCGGTTAATAGTAGTATAAACACTTCTGTTGCTGTGTCAACGTTTTCTGCTGAATCTACATCAATTGTAAACTCTATTGAATCCTCAACTGTGTCTATTGTTACAAGGAGCCCTACTGAATCGGTTCTTTCTCTTAAAGAAAGAAAGTAATCTTTAAAGGTGGAAAACTGTGTTGTAACATCGCTTTCTGCACCTTCAATTCTGTATATTCCCTGTATTATGGTGATGGGAACAGCATTGCCTATATTATAAAAAGAAGCCCTTGTCTCAATATTCTGTGGACTTATAGTGTCACCAGCAATTCTCAGATGATACTCAAGGATAATTATGCTGTCTGTGTACACCTTTTTCAGAGAGTCAGTTGCGTGTTCTACTATCGGACAATTGCTACATCTTGCGTACCCGAAAACTTCAAATACTGGAATCTGTCTCTTTTTTGATGGCAACTCTGGTTTTGGGGGCAAGCGAGAACAACTAAAAAGGACCACTAAAAGAAATATGCCGCTTAAAATCCACTTCCCTTTCACAGAATTATTATAATGTCTGAGTAATGTAAGGCAAAAGAATTACCCTTTTTTGGAAGTCAGCGAATCCAGTAACTTATAGATAATTTCCAGGCTCTCTTTTTGTATGTCGTTTAAATTTGAGCTACCCACAGGCGGAATTTTAGATAAAACAGACTCTTTAGTGTTTAACCCGACTGGAAATTTAAAAATGCCTCCTGTTTTGTTATAGGGTTTTAAAAAGTTGGACATTTCCTTGAGTATTTTTATATCTACAGGATTTACCAAAGAAATCAGCGAAGCAGATCCACCTTTTTCACAGTAGAAAAAATGGTCTCCGGGTGGAGTCATGTAGATGGCATAAGACAGATTCAATTTATTTGCATAGTGTAGAATTTTATTGTTCAAATTCATATTCATTTTACAAATATTAAAAGGTGGCAAGGGGCCAAAGGCCTCCTTTGCAATAAGTACCTTATCTCCTATGCCACACAGGTCTAAAAACAAAATAGAAAAAGAATTTCCGTATCTTTCAGCAAAATGTGCTATTCCATATCCGCCCATTTCTTCAAAGTCAGTAAATATTACGGAATAGTCTATTGGAGGGTGCTCTTTTATAAAATAAAGAAGAAGAGATACACATGCTAAATTATCATTGAAATCGTTTCCATCGTGGTGCGCTGATAAAACGATATTCTTGTTGTTAAAGTTCCCTATTAGGATGTTTGCACCAGTTTGATTAATTTTTGGGGCCTTGAATTTGTCAAGTGTATATTGGATATGGTTAGCATTTAGAAAGTTCTCTATCCATTCTATCCGCTTGTTCTTATCTTTTTCGTTTCCCAGCTCTTTTAAAATGTATAGTACTTCTTTCATATAATTTACCTCCCCTTTTATCAAAATTTTTGGCAATTTTTATACCACTACAGGTTTGCTTAATTATTACATAAATACCATGCCTTTAAATTCTCAAAATGGCACTCATAAGTTTCAATTTGAAATTGAAAACTTGCATTCCTGTAAACTTAAATTTGAGATACGGAGCTGTTCCCATAAGCTTTTACTGGACTGATTAGGAAGATGGTGAAACTCATAATTATTGCATTTGGTGGTGCTATTGGTGCTGTTTTGAGGTATGTAATTTCAGAGATACCGTACAGGTACATTGCCCCGATGTTTCCGTATGGTACTCTGCTCGTTAATCTGCTCGGGGCTTTCTTTATCGGTATGCTGTTTGAACTCTCACAGAGGATTGAAATACCATCGGAGTGGCGTATTTTTGTTTTCATTGGAATAATTGGAGCCTTTACCACATTCTCCACCTTTGCTCTTGAGAGTGTTAACCTTATAAGGGATGGGGAGTATGTTCCTGCACTATGGAATATAATTATAACTAATGTGGCTGGATTCGTGCTGGTCTATGCTGGGTTTGTGAGCACAAGGGCGCTCTTCAGGGTTGTGCATCTTTTAAAGTAAAAGGGGTTAAAGGGAATGGGAATTCCGGAAAATGG
>JALVLE010000334.1 GCA_027033555.1 Caldifarciminota bacterium
TTTTTTTGGTGGCCATCCTGCCTCCTTATGAGTGTGAAAAAGATAAAATAAAATGATGGGATGGTCAAGAAAAGTACAGCGTAAACGGAATTGTCTCAGGATAAGATTAATCCTCATTTAGGGTGAAAAGAGCACCCTCATATTTTCTTTTAAAAATATTCCGAAATTAGCTATAACTTCATCACCTTTCATATGTCCATGCGTATCGTTTATTTCTTTAAAGTGGTCTATATCAACAATAGCAAGGGTAAACGGAGTGCCTGCAGAAATAAGAGAATTCACGAGCGCCTTCCCTTCTCGCCTCCAGTATCTCCTGTTTAAGAGTCCGCTTAAATCATCAAGATATTCCAGTTTAATGTTATTGTGACGATTCATAACAGTATAATTATAAACCCTGTCAGCTAAAGCGCAAACAATAATTGAACAATCACATTTTATTCTATATAATTTAAAGTGGTGGAGAATTTAGATTACTTTCCTTAAAATAAAAACAACGAGGAGGTTAACTATGGCCTTTTTAACGGCTGAGGGTCAAACCTATTCCAAAGGTTTGGAAAATGTTGTAGCTGCAATATCTGCAATATCTGCAATAGATGGAGAGGAAGGTGTACTTATTTACAGGGGAATAGACATTGAAGTACTTGCAAAGCATTCCAATTTCGGAGAGGCGAGCTATCTCCTGCTTTTCGGTGACCTTCCCAATAAGCGAGAGCTGGAACACTTCTGTGCCGACCTTTATGGCGCGAGAGAATTACCAGAAAGAGTCACAGATTGTCTTAAAACCTTACCTCCTGACCCTCATCCTATGGATATATTAAAACTCGCAGTGGCACATACCGGGCTTTACGACCCTGACAAAAACCGTATGGATAGAAAGGCAAATATTAGAAAGGCTATACGTATAATAGCACAGCTTCCCACAATAGTAGCCTATTATCACAGGGCAAGGCAGGGCAAAGAGTTCATTCATCCCAACCCCGAGCTTGATCATGCTTCTAATTTTCTCTACATGTTAACAGGCAAGGTGCCTGATAAAGAAGACGCAAAGATTTTTGATACAGCCCTTGTATTGCATCTTGAGCACGGTTTGAATGCCTCTACATTCGCTGCACTTGTTACTGCTTCCACACTTTCTGACATGCACTCTGCAATAGTCTCGGCAATCGGTACCCTCAAAGGGCCTCTCCACGGTGGAGCCAATGAGAGAGTCCTTGATATGCTTGAAGAAATCGGTTCACCAGAGAATGCCGAGAAATACATAATGCAGGCACTTAAAGAAAAGAGAAAAATTATGGGATTTGGACACAGGGTATATAAAACAATGGATCCCCGGGCAAAGATATTGAAAGAATTTGCTATTAAACTCTCTGAAAAATACAATGATAGAAGGCTCATTGACATCGCACTTAAGGTAGAAGAGGTCATGTTGAGAGAGGTAAGTAAAAAGGGAATATACCCCAACGTGGACTTTTACTCAGGAATAGTGTATAAATTCCTGGGCATACCAAAGGACCTTTATACACCAGTTTTTGCTATTGCAAGGGTGGTCGGATGGACTGCACATGTGCTGGAATATACGGAAGCAAATAGAATATTCCGGCCAAGAGTATTATATAATGGACCTATAGACAGGGAATACATTCCTATAGATCAGAGACCTTAAAGGGGGCGAAAGATGAAATGTCCCCACTGTGGAAAAGAAATAAGTGATGATTATATCTTCTGTCCTTATTGTGGTATTCCTTTAAAAGAAACCACCAAGGAAGCACTAATAAGAAAAGCGTGGAGATATAGAGCGAAAGGTAAGCTACGTGATGCTATCTCATACTGTGAAAGAATAGAGAATAAAGACGCAGATAATTACCGCAATCTCGGCGAAATGTATTATCTCCTTGGCGACATGGAAAAGGCCATACAATACTTTGGAAAATCCATAGAACTTAACCCTGACCTTCCTGATACATATTATGATCTCGGCATTGCACTCTATAGAGCAGGAAGGCTTAAAGAGGCAGTGGAGAAACTTGAGCACTGTTTAAAGCTCAACGAGGATTTTGTAATGGCTCATTACTGGCTGGGCATCGTTTACTATCACAGGGGGAACCTTCAAAAGTCCATTGATAACTTCCTTAAATTAATAAAGAAGAATCCATCTTCAAGGGTTGCAAACTACCATCTTGGCCTTGCATTAATTGCCCTTGGTAGGTATAAAGATGCTATTTTCTACTTGAAAGAACTTCTTGAAGTGGATAAGGAGGACGCAGCGCTCCATTATCATCTTGCAACAGCTTACTTTCACATTTATGACTTGCCTGCAGCTATTAAACACCTGAAAACGGCCCTTGAGATAAACCCCGAAGATGAAAGGTCAAAAAGGCTTTTGCAAAGAATTATGGATATAATGGATGTAAAGTAAAGGAGGCTTTATGGGGCTTGGAATAGCCAAGAAAATCATAAAGGCTCACCTTGTAGAAGGTGAGATGAAAAAAGGAGAGACCATTGCTATAAAAATAGACCAGACCCTCACTCAGGATGCAACAGGAACCATGGTCTATCTTGAATTTATGGCGCTGGGCGTGGATAGAGTAAAAACTCAACTATCGGTCAGTTATGTGGATCATAACACACTTCAAACAACTTTTAGAAATGCTGATGACCATATATTCCTTCAAACTGCAGCTGCAAAATTCGGTGTTTACTTTTCAAGACCGGGCAATGGAATCTGTCACCAGGTTCATCTTGAAAGGTTTGGAGCACCGGGAAAAACACTTCTCGGTTCAGACAGCCACACCCCTACAGCAGGTGGA
>JALVLE010000335.1 GCA_027033555.1 Caldifarciminota bacterium
CGTATGAAGGTTTTTTACCCATTGACCCGACGAAACTTGATACGTCTTTTGCTTATGTTTATACAAACACACCGAACTATCCCATCATCGAATTTCATGCCCGGGTAAAAAAGAACTATTATCTTGTGGGCGGCTATTCCCTCTACTACATAGAGAGAATATGGCGTAACTCGTGGAAGAACATAGCTCTTACCGCAACAGTCGTTCTGATACTGATGATAGGTGCATTCTGGTTTTATTTTGTGATGGAAAGAAGAGTCCTTGCAGAGGAGCTTAAACTCAAAGAAGAGGTTGCGCGTTCGACACATTTCAGAGAACTTAGCGGTCTTTCTGCCCAGATGGCACATGAGCTGAAGAATCCCCTGAATTCGTTGAATATGGCCCTTCAACTCATTAAATTGAAGGGATTTAAAGATGAGTACATTGAAATAATAACGTCTGAAGCCCGGAAGATGAACGAGATTGTTGAGAGGTTCGGGTCAATAGCGAGGAGTTTACAGAGCAGGACAGGTAAAATAGATGTGGAGAAATTGCTCGAATATGCTATATCTGAGTCGTTTAAAGGAATAGAAAATTATCCGGTAAAGGTTGTAAAGAAGGTTGGTATAAAGGATTTTTACTCTGACGAGTCCCTCCTGGTTCATGCATTGAGCAATATAATTAAAAATGCCATTGAAGCAATGCGTGATGCGAGAATAGGTTCACCGGAACTTGAAGTAGAGGTGTGGGGCGATGGGAAAAAGGTATGCTTCAGAGTCAAAGATAATGGTCCTGGTATGTCAGAAGAGGAAAAAGAGCGAGTTTTTGAGCATTTTTATACGAGTAAAACTTACGGTATGGGCATAGGACTTGCGACTGCCCGGAGAATAGCCAGAACTCTTGGCGGTGATGTAAAAATAGTAAGCTCAGGAAAAGACGGGACGATAATGGAGTTATGCGTAGAGGACAAAAGAACGAAATAAAAATTCTCGTAGTTGAAGACGAGGATACCCAAAGAAGGCTTCTTACGGAATTTCTTGAAGGTGCAGGGTACAGGGTATTTGCTGCTTCCTCAGCTAATGCTGCATTGAATATTTTAAATGATACTCCTTTAGAAATTGCGTTACTCGATATAAAATTACCCGATACAGATGGTATAGAACTATTAAAAACAATAGTCTCCCGGTATCCCGATGTCAAATGTATCATGGTAACTGCTATGAATGACGTTAAGATTGCAGTTTCTGCCATGCAGAACGGAGCAGTGGATTACCTTGTAAAACCAGTTGATTTCAAGGAACTTCAGGATAAACTTGAGCATATAATAAAAGAATTTGTATTTGAAAGAGAAATAACCAGAGACAGAGGATATATTGACGAAGTAGAATTATCTGAGGTCGTGTACCGGTCAAAGAAGATGAAAGAAATACTTAAGGTAGCGCTCAAGATTGCCCCCTCTATGACACCTGTGCTTTTAACCGGTGAAAGCGGAACAGGGAAAAGCCTGCTTGCAAGGCTTATCCATTCTCACTCTTTGCGACATAATGGTCCTTTTGTGGACGTAAATGTTGCAGCCATTCCGGAAACACTTGTGGAGGCAGAGCTTTTTGGATACAGAAAGGGTGCCTTTACCGGCGCGCTTGAGGATAAGGTGGGTATTCTGGAACTTGCAAATAGAGGTACTCTTTTTCTTGACGAAATAGGCGAACTCGCACTTAACGTGCAGGTAAAACTCCTTAAGGCTCTTGAGACAGGCATAATTACACCGCTGGGTGATACAAAGGAAAAACGCATTGATTTCCGACTTATAACGGCAACCAACAGGGATATAAGGGAGATGGTAAAAGAGGGGAGTTTCAGGGAGGACCTATTTTACAGAATAAATGTGGTGCATATTCATATACCTCCACTCCGTGAAAGGAGGGAAGATATAATGCCTCTACTGGAGTATTTTATGAGGAAATACAGTAAAGTGGAGTCAAAGGATATAAAGGGATTTTCCCGTGAGGCTCTCTCCATATTACTCAGATACCCCTATCCTGGGAATACCAGAGAACTTGAGAATATAGTGCACAGAGGCGTTGTTTTTGCAGAGGGAGAGTATATAGGTATTGATGACCTGCCTGATTATTTAAGGGATATTAAGGGTGATAAAGAAGCAATTATGCTTTCTGACCTGGGAAATCTTGACCTTAACGGAGCCATTGAAAATCTTGAAAGGGAGTTAATACTTAAGGCTCTTGAAATGGAGGGGGGTGTAAAATCCCGTGCAGCAAAGAGACTCGGAATATCCGAGAGGGTTCTGAGGTATAAGATTAAAAAATTGGGTATTAAGTAAAGTTACCCGGGTTATTACATCAAATCTCCCACTATACGTGCAATATTTTCAAGCAGGTATTTATCCTCTTCTGTGAAAGCATCTTTATAACACTTTATAAGGTGATATCTGATACAATCGTCACACCTTAACACCATTGCAGCCACAAGTCCAAGAAGTTCTTTGTATTTTGCAGGGATTTTACCCTCTCTATAAACAGCACCATCAAGATTGTAGAACCTTTTTATATCAAGGTTGGAATACTTTTTCACAAGTTCATTCAGATACTCCCTTTCCTTTTTGAATTCCTCTGGTAATTTCATCTGTTACCTCCCGCATTCCTTGTTAATGAGGGATTTGTTGTCCGTTCTTTTAAATTCAGCTTGCAGTGTAGAATGGGTTATGCCAAATTCTTCTTTCAAGATTTTTTCCACATTTTCAATAATTTCTGTTGCTTTTTCAAGTGTTACATTTTCCTTAAAATCAATGTGTGCCTCTAAAAAAATATC
>JALVLE010000336.1 GCA_027033555.1 Caldifarciminota bacterium
AAAATTGGTTCTGGTATGGGAAATACTTCACCGTAAAGGGAGTTAAATCTTCTTGCAATTTCCCTTGTGAGTTCAAGATGTGGTAACTGGTCTTTTCCTATGGGGACAACGTGTGCCCTGTATATAAGAATATCTGCTGCCTGAAGCACTGGATAACCGAGAAAACCATAGTTTACAATGTCCCCGTAGGGGACTTCGCTGTCTTCTGAAAAAAGGTTCTCTTCAAGCTCCTTGAGGATGAATTCCTTAATTTTGCCTTCAAGTACTTCTTTTCTTTCTTCCTTTTCTTCAAGGATTTTTTTGGCGATATTTTGAGCTATTCTGTTCAGGGTCTTCTTTTCAGTTTTCAGCTTCAGAGCCTCTCTTTCTGCCACGTATTCTTTTAATGTGGGATTTCTTAAGAGCCTTGAGAGGCTCACGAGCATTGAAAAGAGTACATGCAGTTCTGCATGTTGTTTTATATGGGATTGAACAAAGATAACGGATTTTTCAGGTGATATACCGGATATAAGCCAGTCAATAACCATATCCTCAATATCGCTTTTTAAAGAAGATGTATCCCTGTATTTTGTTGTGAGTGCGTGCCAGTCGGCAATTTCAAAGTAGGTTTCGTAGTCTTCCTGAAGTTTTGCCCAGTTTTGAAGTACGCCAAATAAATGTCCTATATGTAATCTCCCGGTTGGTCTGTTGCCTGATAGAACGACTTTTTTTTCTTTCATTTTCTCTTCCTCCAGGTTTACTCACCAGATGAATAAAGGGTTAAGGTTATATTACCTTTTGTATCAAATCCAGTACTTATCCTTACCACTCCTTTCTGTATATTAAAGCCATAAGTAATAAGATAGTCTTTGTCTGCTTTTAAGTAACCTCCATATATCCCTATCTCAACTTTGCCGGGTTTATAAGGAATGTTGAATAATATCCCCCCTTTCCAGAATGCTGTACTATCAGAAAGAAATTTTTCGTATTCTCCGCTGAGGTAAAGCAGATTTTTGAACGGGTAGAATTCCGCATTGACAAAGTATCTTGATGGTATTCGGGTTTTTTCTCCACTATCCCATTTTAAAATGCCGTATATGTGGTCATATGCAGCGCCGATTGTGAGTCTGTCGGTATAAATTAACAATCCAATATCCTGTGAAAATCCCTTTGCAAAATCAAGGAGGATGCTGTCATTATAGGCATAGGCGTAAGTGGCTGTAAGATATTTTATATTAAGCCCCAGGGAAGCTGTCTTATTGGAAGATGAAAGTCCCAATGTGTATTCGGAATATCGTTCTCTGTCCACAAAGTAGGGGGTGTCTATACGCCTGTTCAGGTCAAAGATGTTTCTGTAAAAGAGAGAAATTCTGGGGGATATGATTCCTATGAGGGAATTTCTTGGGCGGGCTTTTGTGTCTATATAGAAAGTGGGCTCTTTACGCAGGGTTATTGTGGTAAGGGCATAAATGTTGTCTAAGACCCCTAAAATGGCTGGATTGTCATAGGAGGCTGTTTTAGCTGCTTCGGTGTGAGCAAAAGCATTTGCCATAAAGTCTCCTCCCAGTGCATTATCATAATATGCACTCCCTCCAAAGTATGTTATAAAAATCAAAAGGGCATAAAGCATGCAAAAATTATACATTTTGCGGGAAGTATCGCAAAGAAACTTGATTTGACTTTCACAGGTTGTACAATATAATTAAAATTGAAAAAAGGAGGTGTAATATGAAAAAACTGGGCCTTGTATTTATACTGGCTACTGCGCTATTTGCGGGGAATACTGGGAACAAGGTGTGGCACCCATACAAGTTCAAGGGAACCGAGCATTTTAAGTACAAGATCCTGGTAAAGGGGGATAATGGAGAAAAGAAAACGGGCAGTTATGTGATTGATTTATCCAGAGCTGGCAGGAAATATAAAATCAGCATTAAAGGCAGTCTTGGTGAAAGCGAGGGAAGTGTGAGTACTCAGATGGATAATCTGGACGATGTAACGAGTTTTTTGTTTACACAGATGATATTTAACCCCTGGCTTGCACCTCTCACCACAACTTTGTTTGGAAATATACTTATTGCCACCTATTCAATGGGAGCACTTTCAAAGGGTCTGGTAGAGGGCTCTCACTGGGAGTATAAGTCAAAGGATGGGCAGAGTGTGGAATTCAGGGTTAAAGGTACATGTGAATATGCTGGAAGAAAGGGTAAGATGCTTACAATGAGAACGAATGGGGAATTTGTGTATCAGTCATGTATAGACCCTGATCTGCCTTTGCCTATATTTGTAAAGTATTACAACAAGAATGACAGCACTACCACATCTATTGAACTTGTAGAGTATAAAGATTAGTTTATCAAGGATTGTGGTAAAAAACAAAAGCGCCCCACAGGGCGCTTTTGTTTTTTGAGAATCTGGGAGCTTTGTATTTTAAGGAATAAGCATTAAAATAATAATAGGCTATGGCGAGAAAAGAGCTTGTTTTTTTAGATGATCTTACAGGCGTATATTCAAGAAGGTATTTAAGAGAAGTAAAGCACAGCCTTATTCCTGCTCTTATTGCAAAAAAAGTGCCTTTCACCATTGCTATTTCCGACCTTGATCATTTTAAAGAAATTAACGACATATATGGCCACGCGAAAGGGGATGAGGTAATACGGTTTTTTGCTACTTTTCTCAAAAACAATTTGAGGAGTGAGGATATAGTGATACGGTATGGTGGGGATGAATTTGTTGTTGTTCAAAAGGGCCTTAGGGGAAAGGATGCACATGTTATATGGGAGCGACTTATAGGTAAATTAAAAGCCACCGAGCATGAGGGAATTAAATTAAGCATGAGTGTTGGTATAGCAAGCTATCCTGACGATGGGGATTGCTTTAGTGTACTGTTTGATATAGCTGATGCTAATTTATATCAGGCAAAGCGTTCCGGTAGAGGAAAAGTAGGACTGCTGGACGAAAAACGGATAAGGATACCACCAGTTAGATTCGTTGACAGGACGAAAGCTGTTGATAGATTGTTAAAGAATATAGAAAAGGGAAGAATTACCCTTGTATCCGGGGAGGCTGGGTGTGGTAAGACCCGGCTTATTAAAGAAGTTTTGAGTGGACTCAGGGAAAAGGAGATTTTGTGGTCTGATTGTCTTGCTCTGGAGAGAAAAATCTCTTATTACCCTATTCGTGAGCTTGTGAAATACAAATTAAAAAGAGGTGGAAAGGATTTTCTCGCAAATATTCCACCTGCTTACAGGATTGAAATCGGCAAGATAGTGCCAGAAGTTATGCCTGATGACATCTCAAAGCTGGAGGATTTGTACGGGAAAATGCTTGACAGGTACAGATTATTTGAAGGATTGAGTCTTTTCTTTAATGCCGGTGAGAGACCTAAGGTTGTGGTGATTGATAATATCCAGTGGGCAGATGAGGATTCACTGGAGGCGTTGAAATATATACTGAGAAACAAGAAAGAAAAGGATGCTTTTATATTCTCTATGAGAAAGGAGGAAGAATCGTACCATGTGAAAGAGTTCTTTCAGGAGTTGAGTAGAGAGCATGGCCTTGACGAGGTGGCTTTATTACCCCTTGAGGATTTCTATATGAGAGAAATAGTAAGGGTTATAGTGGGTGATACTGTTCCTTCTCTTGAGGATTTTGTGGTAAAGAAAAGCTCAGGGAATGTATTTTATGCTGAGGAGTTAATAAGAACGTTGTCTGACAATGGTTTTCTTGTTTTTGAAGATGGGATGTGGAACTTTGTGGAACCTGAGGAGGACATTGCTCCACGTGGAATAGAGGACATAACGAAACGTAAATTTGACAGGCTTTCACAGAAGGGAAAGGAAATTGCAAGGATTTTAAGTGTGGCAAGAAAGGGGTATATTGATTTGCTTATTGATTTATCAGGATTTGATGAGGATGAAGTTCTTGAGCTTGTGGAGGAAGGTATAAAGGCAGGTCTTTTTATGGAGGGGAAAGAGGAAGATACGGTGGTCTTCAGAAGTGAGCTTTTAAGAGAGGTAGTTTATCGTGATGAAGTAAGTAAGCTGAAAAAGAAGCGTTTCCATAAGAAGATAGCAGAATGGCTGGAAAAACATAAAAGGGAGGGAAATGAAGAGGAGCTGGCGTATCATTATATGCGGGCAGGTGCCGGTGAAAAAGCTGTAGAATACGGGATTCTGGCAGCCAGAAAATCTATTGCTCTATATGCCAGCAGGGAAGCACTCAGGTATTATAAATGGGTACAGGGCATTCTGCAGATGCATTCTGACCGGGAAAGTAGAAGAAAGTATGTTTCTGTTCTTCTTGAAGAGGCCGGTATCTTAGAGGATATGGGAAAGACAGATGCTGCGCTGGGAGCTTTGAATGAAGCTCTTAGAATCATTGAGGAATCTGGTTTTATTGAGGAAAAGATACGTGCCCTTGATAGCAAGGGTATGTTATTATGGAGAAGTGGGAGGGTGAAGGAGGCTATTAAAACTATAAATGAGGCGATAAGGTTATGCAGGGAGCATAACTTTAAAGATAGACTATCAGGTGCATATAACAATCTGGGAATACTGCATACAGCCATAGGTGATTTTAAAAAAGCTGTTAAATTCTATGAGGAAGCGCTTAGAGCTGGAGCTGAAAACTCAGGTATGAGGGGAAGGGTTTACAATAATCTGGGACTTCTTTACAATTATATGGAAAATGTAGAGGATGCGGAAAGGTATTTTCTTAAAGCGAAAGAGATTTTTAAAAATGGTGGAAACAAAAGGGGGTACATGATAACAATAGCCAATCTTGGGCTTTTGTATGCTAATAAAGGAGAGTATTTGAAGGCTATTGAATACTATAATGAGGCTTTGCGTGAGTCTGAGGAAGTAGGGGATATACTGGCAACTGTGAATATTCTTGATAATATGGGAGTGGTTTATATACGGATGAGGGAGCTGGATAAAGCAGAAGAATATCTCAATAAGGCTCTAAAGATGGTAAAAAAGCTCGGAGACGCAAGAGTTATTGGAAATATATACAACAATCTGGGGCTCTTGTATGATTTGCAGGGAGAATATGTAAAAGCCCTTGAATTTTATGAAAAATCCTATGAAATAGCGAAAAAGAATCTTGAAAAAAGGAGTATGGTAATAAGAGGCACGAATGTTGCAGGAATTTATATGGCGCTTTCTAAATATGAAGAGGCTGAAAAACAGCTAAGGGAGGTTTATAGTGTTGTAGAAGGACTGAATATAAAAGGGCTTTTGTTAATGGTTATAAACAGTTTTCTCACATATTTCATTGAAACGCAAAAATACACAGAAGCACTTGAGTTTCTGAAAAAGGGAGAGGAGCTCGCTTTAACTCAAAAAGGTTCAGTAAAATTTGATTTTATGCTAAACAAACTCAGGGTTTTGTTTAAAATGGGCAGGTTTGAGGAGGCTGAAAACCTTGTTTCTGCGCTAAAAAAAGAGATTACAAAAGAGAATATTGAGTGGAAAATAGATTTGTTTCTCGTGCTTATTGAATATTATCTTTCAAGGAAGATGCTGGATGAGGCCAGAAGATGTGCTCTCACAATACAGGAAGATATTATAGAGCACTATGATAAATTCAAAAAAGGGCTCTATTTCCTTTACAGATGGCAAATAGAAAAGTTAAGTGGCAAAGAACAGGCGTATCTCTGGTACAAGAAGGCAAAGGAAGTATTTGATAGCCTGGGACTTTTAGAAAAATTTGAAAAAAAGGTTAAGGAGGTTGAAAAATGAACGATATTAGAGAAAAGGGAATGAATTTCATAACACGATGGTTATTAAATGCAGTGGCTATTGGAATGACTGCATATATATTGCCGGGAATGGAGGTAGATGGTTTTTGGGCTCTTCTGTGGGCAGGACTTGTGCTGGGGCTTTTAAATGCCATAATAAAGCCTATTCTCCTTTTGCTCACCCTTCCCATAACAATACTAACGCTTGGATTGTTTACACTTGTTTTAAATGCCGTGATGCTCTATCTTACAGCATGGATTGTGAGGGGGTTTGAAATTGCATCTTTCTGGACTGCGGTAGTAGGTTCTGTTATAATATCCGTAATTAGCTTCATAGTCAGTAAGTCTCTGTAAAAATACCAGATGCGGCTCTTTGAATTTACCTCCTGTGAACGTTATAATACTCTTGCAAAAAGGAGCGTAGCATGGGGGCAAGTATTAGTTTAATAGTTACCTTTATACTTTATCTGGTTGCGTTACTTTTTATTGGGTATCTGGCTGAGAAAAAATTTTCCAAAAGTTATGAAGATTTTGTGGCAGGCGGTAAGAGCTTTGGAGCATGGGTTACAGCTATTTCCTCCTCTGCTTCTGCTGAAAGCGCGTGGGTGATGCTGGGACTTTCAGGGCTCGGATACGCTAAAGGTATAGCAGCTTACTGGGCAGCTGTAGGATGCATGCTTGGCTACTTTATAAACGCCATTTTTGTTATGGTCCCGCTTAATCGCATGAGCAGAGAGCTCGGTTCCATAAACCTTGAGGATTTTATTGAGGACAGGGTCAAAGATCGCTCTCACATGTTAAGAATTATTTCAGCCATCATTATAGTGGTGTTCATGACATCCTACGTGGTGGCGCAGTTTACGGGTTCTGGAAAAACTATGGCGGGTATGGGGATTACTTCCTATAAGACAGGTGTTATTATAGGAGGAATTATTATTGGTGCCTATGTGGTAATGGGTGGATATGCCTCGGTCTCATGGACTGACCTTCTTCAGGGGCTTTTAATGGCGCTTGTTATGCTTGTTTTCCCTGTATATGCTGTTATAAAAGCGGGAGGGCCATCTAATATTCTACATGAGCTTTCAAAATTGGGGCTTGCCTCACTCGTAAGGGATGCAGGTGGCTCTCTTCTTACAGGGTTTATAATAATGAATCTTGGTATATCTCTTGGCTATCCAGGGATGCCCCATGTGGTTATGAGGTATATAACCGCAAAGGATGAAAAGGAGACAAAAAAAGCGGCTATCATCTCCATAATATGGGGATTTGTTGTATTTTTTGGGTCCACCACTCTGGGTATTGCGGGAAGAGTCCTTCTGCCAAATTTGAAAGATGCAGAACACGTTTTGCCTGCGTTTACGAAGTTTGCCTTGAATCCTGTGCTTGCAGGGATTGTACTTGCAGCCATTACAGCGGCTATAATGTCAACAGCTGATTCACAGCTGATGTATGCGGCAACCGCACTGATCCATGATTTTTACAAAAAAATTACAAGAAAGGAGCTTTCGCAGAGGGAGCTTGTTTTAAACACACGACTTTTAATTGTTGCCCTGACACTTCTTGCTATGATTTTTGCCATTTTGAACGTGAGAACCATATATTCTTACGTGCTAAATTTTGCCTGGAGCGCCATGGGTGCTTCATTTGGTCCCATTATTCTCCTGGGACTCTATTATCGCAATTTCAATAAGTGGGGAGCCCTTGCTTCTTTGATCACCGGCTCGGTGTTTACAGTGGTCTGGAGCAGTCTTGGGCTTTCTGAAAAGGTGGTATATGTGCTTGTACCTGCCTTTTTTGCAAGTCTTCTTCTTGGAGTTCTGTTCAGCATTTTAACAGGAGGAGAGAAAGATGTACAATAGTATTCTTGTTCCTGTTGACTTCTCAGAGGAGTCAATTACAGCTGTGAAAAACAGCATTGGTTTTCTTAAAGAAGGTGGAAAAATCACAGTTTTACACGTTTTCCCCGTTGAACTTGCCTCTTATCTTGCATTTTTTCAGGATATGAGCTTTTTTGCTGATGCGTCCAGGATAGAAGCAGGGCTTATAAAACTCAGAGAGGAAGCCGAAGAAAAACTTGCAGAGATTGTGTCGGAGTATTCTGAAAAGGGCATAAATATAGACGCGGAAATTATTGATGGGAAACCCTATGTAGAAATAATTAAAAAGAGCAAAGATTATGATCTTGTTTCCCTTGGCCTCAGGGTTAAAGACTATGGTGTTTCTGTCTCTCCTATGAAGGTGATAAGGAAAGCAGAGAGTGATGTTCTTGTTATGAAAGGCACCAGCACCCTGTCTCCGGAGAAGGTTCTGTTCCCAATAGACATCAATTATATAAGCCCACGTATAGTGGAGATGGCGAAGACTTTTAAGGAAAAATACGGTTCAAAGCTGTATTTTCTTTCGGTTATTGAGCTT
>JALVLE010000337.1 GCA_027033555.1 Caldifarciminota bacterium
TTTGCCCTTTCTTTTAACCTTTCTGTTAAAATTGCAAGACCTTTTAATACCTTTGGTGAAAGGCAATCTGTGCGGGCAGTGATTCCCTGGATAGTATATCAACTTCTTTCAAAGGACAGAGATGTTGTGAAGATTGGTAACATTCATACAAGGAGGGATTTTGTATATGTAAAGGATACGGTGAGATTTCTTATTCGTATGCTTGAAGACAAAAGGGATTTCCTTGAGGTTAATTTTCCCACAGGAGTACCCTATTCAATAGAAGAGGTGGTAAATGTTGCTAAAAAGGTGCTCGGTATAGAGAAAAAAGTACAAATAGATAAAAAGAGAATAAGGCCTGAAAAAAGTGAGGTTAAGTTGCTTACCGGAGATGTCAATGAGACTTATAGGCTTATTGGCATAAAGCCTGAAGTGTCCCTTGAGGAGGGTATAAAAAACCTGGCAAACTGGATGAGAGAAAACCTGGACAATATACAAAAGGAGCTAAGTTTGTTATGAAAGCAGTAATACTTGCAGGTGGGCAGGGAAGAAGGTTAAAACCTTATACTCTTGTTTTGCCAAAACCCCTTGTACCTGTGGGAGATATGCCCATTATGGAGATTATAATAAGACAGCTTGTGTATTATGGTTTTAAGGATATATACCTCGCATGTGGGCATCTTGTGGAGTTAATAAAGGCTTACTTCAAAGATGGCAAAAAGTGGGGAGCAAGGCTTTATTATTCTGTTGAGGACAGGCCTCTTGGAACCGTGGGGCCTTTAAAACTACTTGAAAATGAACTTGATGAGCCTTTCCTTGTGATAAATGGTGATATTCTCACAGATATGAATTTCCTTGATATTTTTCAGCGCCATATTGTTCAGGGAAAACTCATGACAATAGGTATAACAGAACACAGAACAAAGCTGGAGTATGGTGTTGTTCATCTTTATGAGAATCAGGTTGTGGATTATGAGGAAAAGCCTGAGGTGATACATTATGTTTCAATGGGAGTGTATGTTTTTGCTCCTTATGTGCTGAGATACATTGAAAAAGGAAAAAAAATGGATATTCCTGACCTTATACAAAAGTTCCTTGATGAGGATATTGGTATCCACGCATATATTTACAGGGGTAAGTGGTTTGATATAGGAAATACAGAGGATTTTGAGAGAGCACTTGTGAGTTTTGAAAAAGAAAAAAAGTTGTATTTAAAGGAGCTGGCCCAATGACCTGTATTTTTGAAACAGATATAAAAGAGTATGAGCTTATAAAGCGAGGCAAGGTTAGAGACCTATATGATGTGGAGGGTAAAATCCTGATTGTGGCTACTGATCGTATATCAGCTTTTGACAGGGTATTGAAGACATGTATTCCAGGTAAGGGAGAAGTACTTACTGAGATTTCGCTTTTCTGGTTTAAAAATACAGAGGATATTATTGAAAATCATGTGGAGAGCCACAATTTGAAAGATTATCCCGAAAATCTGAGAAAGTATGAATACCTTGTAAAACGCTCAATGCTTGTGAAAAAGGCGGAGGTAATTCCCTTTGAATTTATTGTAAGAGGGTATCTTGCAGGTTCGCTTTACAAAAGATATATTGAAGGCAAAACAACGCTTCCGGAGGGTCTTTCTGAGTTTGATAGGTTACCTCAACCCATGTTCACTCCTACAACTAAGGCAGAGAAAGGACACGATGAGCCGGTTACTTATGAGGAACTTAAGAAAAAGCTTGGTGATAAACTTGCAGCGTATCTTAGGGATATTTCCATCCGTCTTTATAAAAGAGGAGAAGAGATAGCCGCGAAGAAGGGGATAACTATCCTTGATACAAAATTTGAATTTGGAAAGATAGGGGAAAAAGTGATACTTATAGACGAAGTGCTTACGCCCGATTCTTCTCGCTACAGGATTGTTGAGAATGGAAAAGTATTGAAACTTGATAAACAGATACTGAGAGATTACCTTAAAAAGAGGGAAGAGATAGAGGGGAAGATGCCAGATGAAATACCGGAAGATGTTGTAAGAGAAATACAGGACGCTTACACAAAAATTAGAGACCTTCTTCTTGGCTGATGTTCTTTCTATTTAAAAAGAAAAAGAGGAAGGTTTATACAGAATTGCCTTCCATAAGTTTCTGTGGTAAAATAGAAAATACATACAATGTAGTTGTGAAATTTCCGGAAGACCCCACACTCTTTTCCTTTTCTCTTCCGGCAGTTAAAAAAATAGAAAGGTATTTTAAAGGCAGAAAATTTGGAATGTTCAATGAAGGGGCTTTTTCTCTTGTGGCGAACTTTCTCAGGTATATAAAGACTTTTCCTGAAAATGAAGAGCTTGGAAAGTTTAATTTTCAGAAAAGTATCTTGATAGACTTTGCTCTCAGGAAAGAGGAGGCAGGTTCAAAATATCCTTTCCCCATGCGCATAGGTTTCAACAAAGAATTATACCCTGAACTTAACATCATTTATACTATGCAGCATCCCTTTTTTCCTGATTATTATGAAGAGGTGGTTTCAAATATGACGGGCATAAAAGACAGGATGGAAATTACCGAGGATAAAACTAAAAGAGGATGGGCCTGGGAGTTTTTAAAATATCGCGGGATGACTCACAGGAAGAAAGTTCTTATTGTTGATATAAGAGGAGAAAAAAAGGAAAAACTCAAACGCATAATAAAGGAAAAGCATAGAAATACGTGGTTTGTTGTGTTTTTTGATGAGCTTGTGGACATATCACTTGACCAGAAAATATCTCTTATACTTGTTGCAGACAGATTTATTTTTGATACCTCATATTTTGCTTATTTTGCAACGAGAGAAGGTATTAAATCTTACAAAATAGGTGCTTTACCGTTTCCTGTTAATCCCGAGTCAGGTCTTAAAGTGGTTGATGAAAAAGGCATAAAGCAGATTTTACAATGAAGTCATATTTAAGACTGCTCAGGTTTGTAAAACCTCATAAAACTCTATTTGTTCTCACATTCTTTGTAATGAGCCTGTATTCCTTTTTCAGCACCTTTCAAATAGCCATTCTTTCTCCAATTTTGAAAACCCTGTTTTACAAACAGAACGCTCCTCTGTATAAAATGGAACACTTCAAATGGCTTGCCGATTTTTTGAATAACAACATACTGAGAAGAGACCCACTTGCTGCGGTTAAAATCCTTTCGCTTTTACTTATGGGTATATTTCTGATAAAGGCGATTTTCACGTATTTCTCTAAGTTTCTGGGAGCGTTGCTACAGGAGAAAATTACCCGTGACATAAGAATAAGGCTCTTTGATAAGATTATGAATCTCCCTCTCTCCTATTTTAAAAGGGGTGATTCAGGGGATATTATCTCCCGATTTATTAACGATATTCAGCTTGTAAAAATAGCGCTTACTCACGGTATTTATGTTGCTATAAGGGAAGGACTCATGACGGTGTTTTACCTTGTGCTTTGTTTTATCAGTGCTTTCTGGCTTGCACTTGTTGCCTTTATTCTTATTCCTCTTTCTTTGTTGTTTGTTGTAATAATAAATAAAACACTTAAGAAAAGGGCGAAAAGGGCACAGGAAAAAATGGGCGAAATAGGAATGCACCTTTTTGAGACGCTTAATGGGATAAAACTTATAAAGGGACTTGGAATGGAGGAGACTGAAAAACTCAGGTTCAGAAGAAAAGCAAAGGAATATTACGGTGCTGCCGTAAATTTTCAGTTGCTTGGAGCCCTCCCATCTCCTGTAAATGAGTTTATGACCTCTATTGTCGCGGCTCTTTTACTCTATGCTGGCGCGCTTTTTATCTTTAAATACCATTCTCTTACACCGGACAGATTCTTTGTGTTTTTAGCTGCAGCGCTCTCAATGATGTCGCCTGTAAAGCACCTTACACAGATTAACACATATCTCCAAGAGGGACTTGCAGCAGGAGACAGACTTTTTCAGATTTTTGATACACCTTCTGAAAGGTGGAACGGAAAAAAGAAGTTTGAGGGCCTTAAGAAGAAAATAGAGATAAAAAATCTGAGTTTTTCTTATAACAAAGGGGAATTAACCCTTAAAGATATAAATTTAATCCTTCTAAAAGGTAGAAAAACTGCAATTGTGGGCCATACAGGCTCAGGAAAAACCACGCTTTTGGACCTCATTGCAGGGTTTTATTATGATTACAAAGGTGAAATACTCATTGATGGAACAGAGCTCAGGGAGCTTGATATTAAAACTTACCGAAGAAAAATAGCCATAGTGCCTCAGGATGTGTTTTTGTTTAAGGGCACCATAAGAGAGAATATAACCTACGGTGTTGATGATTATACAGAAGAAGAGTTTAAAAGAGCAGTTAGGATAGCCCTTGTTGATGATTTTGTAAAAAAATTGCCAGAAGGGTATGATACAGTAGTAGGGGAGCGGGGGAGCACGCTCTCAGGAGGGGAAAAGCAAAGAATTGCAATAGCCCGTGCCATACTGAGAAAGACCGATATAATACTCTTGGACGAAGCGACAAGCGCTCTTGATAATGAGAGTGAAAGGAAATTCAAGGAAATGTTTAAAGAAGTTGAGAAAAATGCCTTATTACTTGTGATAGCGCACAGGTTGAGTACAGTACTTGATGCAGATAAGATAGTGGTGATGAGGAAGGGAAGGATTGTGGCACAGGGCACTCACATTGAGCTTTTAAAAAGTTCAGAAGAGTACAGGAAGCTTTATGAGAGCCAGTTTGTATGAGGCTTAGATTCACCGAAAAAATAATAGCAATACTGGGTACATTTGTTGTGCTTGGCCTTCTTATTACCCAGCCAGTTATAAAAGGGGCAGAGAGAGAGGTTAAAAGGACTACTACTTTAATGGCAAAGCTCATGTCTGGACTTATCATATATTCCCTTTACGAAGAAGATGTCCAGAGGGTTTTGAGAGAAGTTATCAAGGATATAGGATTCCCTATTGTTATCACCGACCAGTATGGAATTCCAAGGGCATGGGAAGGTATTGGTGTAAATCCCCGGCTTTTTACTCAGGAGGAATTGAATAGACCACAGAAACTGATGAATAATCCCAAATTCCAGAAAATACTGGATGCCATTCAGAGGCTTAAGAAAGTGGCTGATCCTATTCCCATTAAAAAGGGAAATTGCATTGTAGGGTATTTGTATTACGGATATCCCCATGTACTCAGCTATATGAGAATACTTCCGTTTATTTTAATGATTCTCGCTTTAATCACATTTATTATTTTTTACACATTTGCCCGTTCGGTTCATGATTATGAAATAGAAACAGTATGGGTGAATTTTGCAAAAGGACTTGCCCATCAGATGGGGACACCTGTTTCAGCCCTCTTTGCGTGGCTTGAGCTATTAAAAGAAGAAAATGTTCCCGATTACATAATAGAAAATATGACGCATGACCTTGAAATGCTCAGGGCCATCCTTCTCAGGTTCTCAAAAGTTGGAGGGAGTCCGGATTTAAAGGAGGAGGATATAAAGAGAGTAATAGAAGATACCATTGCCATGTTGAAGGAAAGATTTTTAAAGAATATAAAGGTTGAGCTTGTACTTGTTCCGTGTACGTTAAAGATTGATAGGGAGCTAATTTCCTGGGCAATAGAAAATCTTGTAAAGAATGCCTATGAGGCAAGGAGCAATAACATGCCCACGATTGAAATTAGAAATTACAGAGAGGGTGATGAGTGTGTTATAAGAGTAACAGACAATGGTAAAGGAATTGAGCCACCTTATAGAAAAAAGCTTTTTAAGGAATCCTTTACCACAAAGAAGAGGGGGTGGGGGGTTGGGCTTTTGTTAACAAGGAGAATAATTGAGGACATTCATGGTGGAAAAATTCGCCTTGTAAGGTCTGAGCCAGGCGTTGAAACGATTTTTGAAATAAGACTTCCTATAGAATAGTGTGCTTTTTGAAAATAACAATGTTCTATTAAAGCCAAAGACAGAATAGGCAGGATGGCGAAAAAAAATGCACACATGTAAAATTGAAATCATTATCAAATAAGGTCCTGGTGCCAAAAATTTTATTTTTAATACTGCCTTTGAGAGATATTTTAAGAAGTCAGAACGGTTACTTGACTTTTCTGCTGTTTTGCGCTTATAATAATAGCAAGGAGGAGGGATTTATCATGATTAAAAAAAATATCCTGATAGGTGTGCTATTCCCTATGTTGCTTTTCGCATGGGGAAACGATTTTGTGGTGACTACCACCACAGATATGGGACAGTCCTATGACATAGCCACTCCCTATCTCGGAAAAGCCTATTATCTTACAAGGACCATACGTAGTGACACAATTTTCCAGGCCATTTATTTTTCAAATGACACTGGAAGGACATGGAACAGATCCTATACTTTTTATGTACCTTCTGTTTCAAAACCAGGTGAGGCGAAGTTGCTGTGTTACCCCGGACATGTGGCAGAGTATTTGCCTGTGGAGGAAACCAAATATTTGTACGTAATAATATTTGATACCTCTTTACTGACATATAGTGTGAAGTACCTGGACTTTTCTTCTCTTCTTGATACAGTTATAAACACAAAAATTCAGATGGTAAAACGTGGCTCAGAGTGGGAATTTTACATAGGTGTGCTTGGGAAGAAAGAGGACTCCACGCTTTTATCCGTCTGGAAAGAGGATACCACCTGGACTGGTGGTGAAATTTTGCACAGGGTTTACACAACTTATAGTAATATAAGCCTGGCATTACTGGATCTTGATATACATGTGGAATCTCCAGATAGTGTTCTCATTATCCCTACCCTTATGTATTACAATTCGTCGTCAAGCACCTATGGGGTTGAAAGCGAATTTCACAGATATCGTGTTTCTCTCGGAACCACATCTCTTATTTCGGCTCTACAGATGCTAAAATACACGGGTCCATATCCAAAGGCAGCATGTAGTGTATTGGGAAACCTTGCTGTATGGGCAATTTCAGATACAGGGCTTTTGTACTTTGTGTGGACTCAGGATAGAGGAATCAATTACACAGATCCCATGGAGTATCCGTATCAGAGTAATTTTGATTATATTTCTTTTGTGGATATGGTTCCGTGGATGTTATTGCTCAATAGCGGATTTAATCTTGCATTTGTGGGTAGATCAAGCGGTATTAACAATGTGTGGTATCATGAAATATATTCACTTGGTGATTCCATTGGATTTGACCCTGATGGACCTGTTCAGGTATCTGATTCCGGGTACTTTACATATCTGGCCAATTTCTCCCCTTATTATAGCCCAAGAATAAGAAATGTGAGTGAAATGGCAGGTCCATATATTGCATGGCACTATGATTATACTCATTTCGGCGGTAATCCTCCAAGTTACTATTTTGACAGCACCAAATTTTTCGTTGACTGGATGGTAAACTATACGAATGTAACCGAAAAAGAAAAGGGTTCACCGACACAGCTTGTTATCAGGAATAGAGGAAACAGAATTGAATTTACATCAGATTTGATAAACGGCAGGGCTGATATTCGCATAATTGACGTTTCAGGAAGAGTTGTACTTCAGAGGAGATTTGATAATGTGGATAAACGCGTGAGCCTTGATATAGGCAACCTTAAAAGAGGTGTTTATTTCATAGAAGTAAAAACTCTTAAACATATTATGAAGGGCAGATTTGTTAAGGTAAGATGATGATTGAGGGAGGAGTTTTACTCCTCCCAAAATATTACGATTTCGGGTTATCTATCAGGGGACCACTATTATTAATGCTCTCTTAGAACGAAAGATAAAATCGTATTATATTGACAACTGGGGTTTTCATGAATAACCTTGGGATTATTATATAGAGAACTTGTATTACGCTCGCTGGTAGGCAGGAAATCACATGCATGGCGGGTAGTAAAAGATATAAACTGTGTATTTTAAGCAGCAGATAAGATAACATAGAGATTCTCATTTCCGTCATATTATTTCACACTGTTATTTTTCAAGAAACGAGTGGAAGAAGCCGACCAGAAACATAATATATGATGTGTGTAAAGAGAGTATAAATTTCTGATTTTTTGGCATTCAACAAGTTATAAGATTTAATAGTCCCGGTATGTCAGTATTTAGTCATTTCGTAGGTGTTTTAAACTTAAAAGGTTAAAAGGTCTTCATGGGCTAACTATTTGTAAAACAGTCGCTTACTGAAATGTCTGTCTGTTA
>JALVLE010000338.1 GCA_027033555.1 Caldifarciminota bacterium
CATCAGAATTAAACTAAATGCCATGTTAAGCCTTGGAAAAATTGCAGATACATCCTTTGGGAAGATTCTATGTAGAGAGCTTGAAGGCGCAAAGGAAGAAAAGGTTAAGGTTGTTGCACTCCGTAGTATTGGGGAGATGAAATATAATGGCTGTATAGGTGAAGTAATAAAAATGCTTGCAGGTGAAAAAAGTGTTATAAAATATGCGGCTGTGAATGCCCTTTCTAAAATAGGAAGAGATGCCTTTGACACAATTATTAAAGATCCAGAATGCATAAAAGATTTTTACAAAGTATATGCTTTGGTGGATATTGTGAAAAACAATTCCAACCTTACCAGAAAAGATACTATACTTGCGAGAATGGTATTCGCCCGCACCTTTAAGGAACATGATGCCGCTATGAGAATCCTTGCTGTAAGGGGATTTTGTAGGGTGATGGATGAGACAGGTAAAGACCTTCTTAAAAAGTGGCTCTTTTATGAGCAGTCTGGTGATGTAAGATTTGAAATAAAATTATGTTTGCTAAATGAGTGAGATTATAGTAATTTCAGATACCCATTTTGGAGCAGGGAAAAATGATGCTGAAAGACAAAGTGCTTTTATAAATCTATTGAAAACCCACAGAGGCAAAGAAATTGTGCTTCTTGGAGATATTTTTGATTTCTGGATAGAATATAAAAGTGCTATTTATAAAAGGTACTTTAACATTCTATGCGAATTAAAACAGTTTATAGATAACAGTGGAAGGGTTTATTTCATACCCGGTAACCATGATTTTTACAGTACTGACTTTTTCAGCAGTATAGGGATGCTTGTTATGCACAAAGGACTAACCATAGAGAGGAGTGGAAGAAGAATTTTTATGCACCATGGAGATGTTTTTTCAAAAAAAGGGAAGTTTAACAGGTTTTTCTACGGAAATTTTGCGACCAGGTTTGTGTTTAAACTATTACATCCGGACATAGGAATTAACATTGCTGCTTTTGTATCAAAAACCTCGTATAAGAGGCCTGGAGGTGGAAAAGTAGTTATGCCAGAAGGTATAGAGAGGTTGTACAGTTTTTATGATATAATTATCACGGGACATACTCATACTCCAGGTGTTTTGAAAATAGACGCCGAAAAATATTATATTAACTCAGGGGAATGGCTATTTGGAAAAAGCTATGTGAAGATAACGCATAATGAGATTGTGGTGTTCAGAGAAAATGTTATTCTTGACTCAATCCAGATATGAGTTTAAAGGCGATTTATGGTTTGAAAAAGCCAACTTTTGGGTATAAAATAAAGGCATGAAAAAGAGAGATATAACAGTAGTCATAGGTGTTGTGATATTGTTTGTAATAGTAGTGTTTTTTGCAGGTTCTGGCGTGTCTCTCAGGCCTTCAAAAGAAGTGGGTGTGGTTAGAGTGGAAGGTGCCATTGGAAGCTCAGCTCAGCTGGTTAAATGGATTGACACTCTTAGAAAAAACAAGAAAATACGCGGAATTTTATTGTATATCAACAGTCCAGGAGGTGGAGCTGTTGCATCTGATGAAATATACAGGGCTCTTGTAAGATTTAAGAACACTAATAGGCCAATTGTGGCTTATATCTCATCTGTAGGGGCGTCAGGAGGATACTATGTGGCGTGTGCAGCAGACAAAATTGTTATAAATCCCTCTTCTATTACTGGTTCTATAGGGGTAATAGCGGAATTTCCAGAATTTGATGGATTGCTCAAGAAAGTGGGTGTTAAGATGAGAGTAATAAAATCTGGCAAGCACAAAGACATAGGCTCCCCCTTCAGGGAGATGACAGAGAGTGAGCGCAGAGTAATTCAAAACCTAATAAATCAAACTTATGAAACCTTTGTAGAGGTTGTGGCTAAGGGAAGAGGGTTGCCAGTTGATTCTGTAAAAAGTATTGGTGATGGCCGGATTTATTCAGGAAAAGAGGCTGTGAAACTTGGCCTGTGTGATACAACTGGAGATTTCAATACAGCCAAAGAAGTTATAAAGCAAATACTGGGGCTTAAAAATATCAGGCTTGTAGAAAGAAAAAAACCTTTCTCCTTTAAAGACCTGATTTTTAAGTCAAAACTGCCATTTGGTATGGTTTTATCTTACAGGATGGTGCCATGATAAAAAGGTATCTTTATCCGGAAATAGAAAGGGTATTTTCAAGGGAAAATAAGATAAAAAAATGGATTCAGGTAGAGTATCAGGTCCTTAAAGCTGAAGAGGAGTTTGGCATTGTTCCTGAAGGTACTTCTGCCAGAATACATCCTAAAATAGAGAATCTGGATATAAAAGAGGTTATAAGGCTCCTGGATGAATATGAAAAAGAGAGCGACCATGAGGTTGTAGCCTTTTTAATGGCTCTTGAAACATTAATTGGACAAGAGGCTCGTTATCTCCATTATGGGCTTACCTCAAGTGATCTACTTGATACAGCAGGTGCCCTTATCCTGATTGAGGCATTGGAACTTGTGCTTTCTGAACTTGATCTTGTTATAGGAGCACTTAAGGTGCGAGCTGTGGAAAACAAATATGTGCCATTTATGGGAAGGACTCATGGAGTTTTCGCAGAGCCCACCAGTCTTGGCCTAAAATTCCTTTCCCATTATTCAGAATTTTTAAGAGGAAGAGAGAGATTAATTAAAGCGATGCAGGAGGTATCTTACGGGAAAATTTCAGGCGCTGTGGGAAATTATTCATTTATTCCTCCTGAGATTGAGCAAACAGTGCTCGAGAGGCTTGGTCTAAAACCGGAACCAGTTTCTACACAAATAGTGCCGAGAGACCGTATAGCCTTTTTAATGTCAGTTTATGCTCTGATAGGGGAAGCGGTGGAAAGGCTCGCACAGGAGATACGGCTCTTTCAGAGAACCGAGGTGGGGGAAATGATGGAACCGTTTTACACGAAGCAGAGAGGATCATCTGCTATGCCCCACAAAAGGAATCCCATAAGAAGTGAGAGACTCATGGGTCTTGCCCGTCTGCTCAGGGGATATATGTTTCCGGCTCATGAAAATATCGCTCTCTGGCATGAAAGAGATATATCTCATTCGTCAGTTGAAAGATTTATAATTCCCGATGCTACTGAAGTAATTTTTTATATGTTAAGGCTTTTAAGAAAGAATATAGAAGGGCTTGTAATTAACAAAGAGCGAATAAAGGAGAATATGGAAAGGTTCGGTAAATATTATCTATCAGAACCCATTTTGCTGGCTCTTATAAGGAAAGGAATTCCCAGAAAAGACGCCTATGTATGGGTAAAAGAGTGTGCCATTAAAGCCGAGTCAGAGAAATTACCCTTTGAGGATGTTCTAAAGAATCATCCCAAAATCAAATACTATCTGGAACCAGAAGAAATAGATAAGGCTTTAAATCACAATTTTTTGAAACATGTTGATAGAATCTTTAAAAGGTTTGGGCTTTAAGGAGGCATTATGAGGTTAAAGGAGATTAGAAAAGGCCTGGGTATAAGACCTTTAAACGAAATGATAGCTTTGTCTGCTGATAAGTTCTCGCATCGCCTTGCGCTTAGAATAAAGGATAAGAATACTAAAAAATACAGAGAATACACTTACAGTAGTATGCTAAGTGCTATAAGAAAAGTGGGAGCCTTTTTAAAAGAACACGGTATAAAGAGGGGGAATTTTGTTGGGGTAATAGGAGAAAATAGGCCTGAATGGATGATTTCTTATTTTGGAGTACTCTGGATCGGAGGAGTGGTTGTTCCCCTTGATGCCAGGGCCAAAGAGACAGAAATAAGACACATTATACAGCATGCTGGAGTGAAGCTTGTCATAGCGTCTTCAAGACACCTTGACATGATACTGGAAATAAAGGAGAGTTGCAAAAAGCCATCCTTTAAGGTGGTGGTATCCATGGATGAATCAGACGAGGTTCCTAACCTTCCAGATATATTCAGAGAGTTTGATGATACCACTCCCATTGAACGGGTAAATCTGGAAGATCTTGCTGTTGTGCTTTACACTTCCGGAACAACCGGGAGCTCCAAGGGTGTTATGCTTACCCATAAAAATCTTTCGTCCAATGTTGATCAAATATATCGTGTAGTGTATTTTGACGAGAATGACAGATTTTTTTCTGTTCTACCCATTCATCATGTGTATGAGAACACGGCCGGAAACCTCTTGCCTTTATCGGCAGGGGCTTCAATAACATATGCGAGGTCATTGAAATCAAAAATCCTCTTTGAGGATCTAAAAGAGACAGAACCTACAGTGTTTTTTGCTGTGCCTCTATTACTTGAAAAGATTCTTCTTGGGATTTATAGAAAGGTGGAGAAGGCGCCTATACATAAAAAGGGATTTTTTGCCTTATTAAAGGGTGGAGCAAAGGTAGTGAATGCAGTATCAAAAAATAAGGGGAGCGAAATATTTTTTAAGTCTCTTCGTGAAAAAATGGGTTTTGGAAAGTTAAGATATTTTGTTTCTGGAGGTGCAGCACTTCCTGTATGGGTTTCAAAAGGCCTTGAAGAACTCGGTTTTCCTCTATTGCAAGGGTATGGGCTTTCGGAGACTTCTCCTGTTCTCACCCTAAATCCTCCCTGTTGTCCTAAGAATGAGACAGCAGGGCTGCCTTTACCGGATATTGAGTTAAAAATTATGGAACCCAATGAAAATGGAGTGGGAGAAATAGCTGTAAAAGGCCCCAATGTGATGAAAGGATACTTTAAAAATCCGGAGGCCACCAGAGAAGTTTTCACGGATGATGGTTTCTTTCTTACGGGAGACCTCGGGTTTTTAGATGAGGATGGATTTTTACACATTACAGGCCGTAAAAAATCCGTAATAGTTACTAAGGGCGGAAAAAATATTTTCCCGGAGGAAGTTGAAAACGTACTGTTGCAATCTCCCTTTATAGAAGAAATACTCGTTTTAAGGGGATTTGATCCGGATACAGGTGCAGAAGAGGTGCATGCCATAGTGTATCCTAATATGGAGAAGCTTGACGAGTACTTTATGAAAAATGGGATAGATAATCCCACTGAACAGGATGTGTATGAGGTTATAAGAAAAGAAATAGATAAATACGGAGCCGCTCTCGCTGAGTATAAAAGAGTAAAGAGATTTACGTTGAGAGATGAGGAGTTCCCTAAAACCACAACCAATAAAATTAAGAGATATCTTTTTGAACAACAGCATTTCAATAAAATTTAAGCAAACTCGTTTAATAAGCCATATTTTAGGCAAACCAGTTACGAGATATATAATTTATTAGTTAGAGAGTTATATGCACGAGTGTGTAAAGGAAACTCAGGAGCATACGTGTTCAGATTCTTAGAATCTTGGTGTATAATTAAAAAAATCACAAAAGGAGGTGAGAAATGGAACATGTATTTAAAGATGTGGAACAGAGGATGCAGAAAGCAGTTAATGTTTTTAAAAATGAAATATCAAAATTAAGGACTGGTAGAGCAAGTCCACAGATACTTGATGGCATAAGAGTTGAATATTATGGTCAGAAAGTGCCCTTGAAACAGGTTGCTACCATAAGTGCACCTGAACCAAACTTACTTGTAATACAGGCATGGGACAGAACCGTGGTACCTGAAATAGATAAGGAAATAAAGAAATCTGGGCTCGGGCTTAATCCAAGGGTTGAGGGAAATGTTATAAAGATACCAATTCCTCCGATGTCAGAGGAGAGAAGGCAGGAACTTTTAAAGATTGTTAAAAAATTTGCTGAAGATACAAGAATTGCTATCAGAAATATAAGACGTGACGGCATAGATAAACTGAAGAAGATGGAAAAAGAGAAAGAAATTTCTGAGGATGAAAGGAAGAAGGGGGAGGAAAAGATTCAGAAGCTTACTGATAAGTATATAGAAGAAGTAGCTAAATTGGTGAAGAGCAAAGAAAAGGAGATTCTGGAGGAATGAAAAAAATACCCCTGCACGTTGCCATTATAATGGATGGCAACGGCAGGTGGGCACAGGAGAGAAATTTGCCCCGCTATATAGGTCACAGGGTGGGGAGTGAATCAGTAAGGGATGTTATAGAGGTCTCTCTTGAAAAGGGCATAAAGTATCTTACACTTTATACCTTTTCTACGGAAAACTGGCAAAGACCTCGCCAGGAGGTTGAGTTTTTATTGAAACTATTTGCCAGATTGATAGACGAGGAAATACCCATTCTAAAAGAAAAGGGTGTGAGATTTGATATTACGGGTGATAGCACTCTTATCCCTGATTTTTTAAAGGATAAAATAGATTGGGCAAAAGAGGAGACTAAAAACTGTATAAAGTTGAATCTATATCTCGCTTTTTCTTATGGAGGGAGGAGAGAAATTATCCAAGCAGTAAATTCCATTCTCAAAAGAGGTATCTTTAGTGTTGATGAGCACACTTTCAGGAATTTCCTGTACCACCCAGAAATGCCAGACCCGGATATGCTTATAAGGACAGGTGGAGAAAAGCGTATTTCAAATTTTCTTCTATGGCAGGTGGCTTATACAGAACTTTTTTTCACCGATACATTGTGGCCTGATTTTAGAAGAGATGAATTTATAAGTATGCTTGAAGAATTTTCAATGCGCGATAGACGGTTCGGTAAAATTAAATGAATGAACTTTTAAAAAGGGTGACAACCGGCGCGATTCTTATTCCGCTGGTTCTGGGTATTTTTTATTTATCAGGTATTCCCCTTCTCATCCTTATTTTATTATTTATAGCTGGTGGGATGTTTGAATATCTCAATCTTTATAGGATACGGAATTATTTTTCAATTTTTTTTGTTGTAGTGACTATTTTGGCTTTTTATCTCTTAAATTTAAGTGATTTTTTTGCTTTTTTGGCTGTTTTTCTATTAATATATCTATTTCACTATCTAATAAGGTGGCAAAAGGGGTTTTCATTTGAAAAATTTGCCGGCGAATTTTATGCTGCTGTATATCTTATAACAGGTGGAATATTTATATTTCTCATCAGGGATGTGCTCGGGTTTAAATACATTTTGCTTTTCTTTTTGTCTGTATGGGTTTATGACACAGGGGCTTTTATATTTGGCAAAACATTTGGAAAACACAAATTGGCTTACAGGATAAGTCCAGGCAAGACATTAGAAGGGGTGATATTCGGTTTTTTAACCCTTTTATTTACAGGTTATTTGTATAATTACTTACGGCCCCATGATTTTAGTTTCACTTTAAAAACATATTTTATATTTTCTTTGATTGTTTCTCTTACTTCTACTGTGGGTGATCTACTGGAATCTTCATGGAAGAGGGAACAGGGTGTAAAAGATTCTTCACATCTTTTTCCAGGTCATGGGGGGGTACTGGATAGAGTGGATAGTCTTATTCTCACAGCCCCTTATTTTTATATCTTTTTCAAAGTTTTTCTTTGAGCACCTGTCTGCTATTCTTAAAGGTTCCGGCAATCTTGCCTTGAAGGGTAGAGCCATCACAATGGAAATGGCAGCCTTTGCGTCCAGTCCGTATCCCGGTGTAACAAATATGGGCTTTAAGTGGCTTTGTGTACGTACCACATATCCAATCACCTCTTTCTTTTCGTTTAAGATTTCAGATTTGGCGTTTTTTTCATTACCGGGAAGTTTATAGAATCCGTATGGTATGCGTTCGGTTGTCCCAATTGATGGCTTTTTTAAATAGAGACCAGCATGTGTTGCAAGCCCAATACCTTCTGGATGCGCGGTGCCTGCTGCGTTAAGCAGAAGGACATCGTAAGACGTTGAAATATGTTTTACAAGGTTTGCAATTGGAGGAAGTTCTCTGATAAAAAACAGCCCCGAAATGTAGGGAAATATGACTTTTTCTTTGTATTTAAAAAGTGCAGATGGGCATGCTGTAGCTATTTCCCATAAAACTCCACATGCAACAGCATACCCATCTTTATAACTTACGTCTATCGCTAAAAGCCTGTTTACACGGGATATGTCAAAAATAGCATTCTCTGAAATACGTGCAAAGAGTCTTCTTTGAAGGTCTTTATAATATTCCCTTCCCCTTGCGTTTGGCCATTTCTTCTTCATATATCCTTATGAGCTCTTTCTCCGGTACGAGTATTTCTTTCCCGGTTTCAAGGTCACGTACACGCACTT
>JALVLE010000339.1 GCA_027033555.1 Caldifarciminota bacterium
ATTCTATTTAGCCAATAATATAAATAGACAAGTTTAAGTTTGTCTATAGTTCTTTCTACTCCCAAATATTCAAGATCTCCCACCCATATTACGTTCCTGTTATTTAAACTCAGATTGTTTTTTTCAAAGAAAGGGGCTATTATTATCACTGTATGTGGATAATAAAACAATTGCCTGTTTCTTAGCCATCTTGTGAATTCTTGATAAACTTTTTCCCCATCTCTTCCATATAAAGTTGAAATATATGCTGTAATATTTGTCTTTACGCTGTCTTTGACAATTTGAAGCGTGTCATTTACCGGCAAAGATCGTGTATTAAAGAGCAAAAACTTGTATATATCATCAAGAAAAGCTTCCCTGGTTTCTGCACCCGATAATCTGAACATATAATGTGTGGTAAATATTGAAAAATCACCATGATTTTCAACAATTCTCTTTTCAAAAGTGTCTACAAAAACAAGGGTTTTAAGGAGTTTATTATGCGTTAGACCCTTTTTCCAGCTTAAGTATCTGACAAAAGCATATGCTGGAACGAAATTATTTGCAGTATCCAGGAAAAAATCAGAAAAGTTTACTCCTTTATATATTCTGAATTTAACATTTTCATATAACCAATCAAGCAAATCATAACCTTTATACTCGTGGGATGTAAAAGTATATACATAATAAGCCTTCAAAAAAGGGGCAAGATATTTATTGCCACCTTCAAACAAACTAAGTATGGTCTTAAGCGTATCACAAGGTTCTTTTGAAAAAATTATACCAGGCACACTGCCTCCTCCAAAATCGTACAGAATTTCGCTATCACTCTGCACAACAATATACTCAATTTCAGAGGGACACGGCACGCTTTTACAGATTTTTTCTAAAAAAGAGTCCATTTCTTTAAAACACTTGAACATATTTTTGCCTGCATATTCTTCAGGGAACCAATAATAGAACCCTAAATTTTCGTCTTTTAGCAGTCTATGGTTTCCCATCAGGAAATGGGAAGAATAACCACTAATCCAGCCGTCTTTATATAATATCTTTAATGCTAAAAATCTATTTAAGGGGAACATGATAGATAAGAGGAAGACGCTGTCATTCAGCCGCGAAAGTGTGCCTAAATATGTAACCTTTTCCACTCCCGATGAAAATACCCTTTTTTTATAATATTTTAATACAATCCCATCAAGCAAATTTAAGGTATCCATCTTTTGGGAATTTAGCTCTGTTTTCAGATATTTTTCAGCTTTGGTTCTTAATAATTTTTTAGAGTTATCAGTACAACCGATATTATTTAAAAAAAATAAAACGGTAAGGAGTACGGTTAACCGGTTAACCGTACTCCTTGCGGCGCTCCACAGCATTTTAATTTCAGGCCTTAATCAGACTTATAACACCGAACCCGCCAAGATCCTGTATTTTTTCAAGCTCAACCGGATTAATTGTTTGTACTTCTATCATTTTATCAAGTCTTTCAACTATAGTTTCGTCAGGATACGCCCCAATGTATAGCGCACTCTTAATCTCCCCACCCATTGTTACTACATTACTTGGTAACAATGCATCTCCAACATTCGGTGAAACACCTACTGGCTTTGAGTCAAGTAAAGTAAACTGTGCTTCCGATTCGTCTTTTATATCTGCGAAATAATTTCTTCCCACAGAAGCCAATTTATAGGTACCTGCCTTTTTGTCAATTTGAACCAGAATTAAATTGTATTTTGGCCCCCTTAAAGCTACATAATCTATGTAGAGATAAATCTGATCAAGCATACTTTCCAGACTTATATCTTCCTTTATCGCTCTTGTCGCTGCCTCATGGAGCATCACAGCTCCCAAAAAGGAATCCGTGGTCTCCTTTGATGCAGAAACAAAACCATAAACCATGTCTTTGGTACGTTCTTTTAAAAACGGTAATAGAATCATGCCTTCCTTTGCATAATGTTCAAATTCAAGACCGGCTGAATTAGATTGAGGAAATTGTGTCTTTTTTACCATTCCCTTCACAAGTGAAACATGCTCAAAGGTATCTGAATTGGTGATAACAATGCGCTCCAGCATGTCTTCTGGATAGGCTACTCCTCCTTCTACACTGATCAAAGCTATCAGGACTATTATTATGATCAGAGAAAGCGCAATTCCAGACCATAAATAGATTTTCTTTTTAAGAGCAGCAAATGCAGCATACTCTTCCGAAGTTATTAAATCATCACCGGCTGCTACATATATACTCCCTAACCTTGCCTTTATTCCTTCAGGCATGATA
This sequence comes from Caldifarciminota bacterium, assembly GCA_027033555.1. Classification (GTDB taxonomy): domain Bacteria; phylum Hydrothermota; class Hydrothermia; order UBA1063; family CAJXJZ01; genus CAJXJZ01. The sequence continues at coordinate 2,255 of JALVLE010000339.1, forward strand.
GGAATACCTATCTGGTATATGGTTTGGTTGCCTTTTTTTATCTTTCCAAACGCTATTGTAGTGCCTGTCTGTCTTAACCAGGCTTCTTTGGGTCTAAAGTACTGGTCTCTTATCTTAATTCCCGCCTTTCCAATTATTCTGTCGTTTTTATCCACAACAATAGCATACTTTAAACCCTTGTATGACTGGAGGAGATTGGAGAGCTGCCAGGTTATACCTATTTCGTCGCCCGCAGTAAGGAGCTCCTTCACAGAAGATGCTGCGGTCTGAGCTATCATGGTAATTCGTTGTTTTATGGTATTCTCCTTCCATCTATTTTCATAGGAGGAAAGCGCTAAACTTTCCATAATAATTGCTAAAATTCCAACTATTAAAATTATTACCACAAATAAGAGGATGGAACCTGTCTTTGATTTTTTATTACTTGCCATAATTTCTTCTCCTTGTTATCTCCTAAACAAAAGATGCTGTATTTCAGGATCTGGGTTAAATATGTCATTGGGTAATTTAATGCCTTTGTACTTAATTTCTTCAATACACATAGGTCTTACTCCTGTGGCAGAGAATTTGCCTATGACTCTTCCCTTTTCATCAAAGCCAGTCTGGCGAAATACAAATATATCCTGCATAGTAATCATATCACCCTCCATCCCGGTTATCTCTGATACAGATGTAACTTTTCTGGAACCATCCCGCAGCCTTGAAAGCTGCACTATTATATGTATTGCTGAAGCTATCTGCTGCCTGATTGCTTTACTTGGGAGCTCCATACCAGCCATCATAATCATGGTCTCAAGCCTTGACAATGCGTCTCTGGGACTGTTAGCGTGTACAGTGGTCATAGAACCTTCATGACCTGTATTCATAGCCTGTAACATGTCCAGAGCTTCGGGACCACGACACTCTCCCACTATGATTCTATCGGGCCTCATACGCAAGGTATTTATTACAAGGTCTCGTATGGTAACTTCACCCTTTCCTTCAATGTTGGGTGGCCTCGCCTCAAGACGTACAACGTGTTCCTGTTGTAACTGTAATTCAGCTGTGTCCTCTACTGTTATTATACGCTCGTCGTTGGGAATATACCCGGAAAGGAGATTCAAAAACGTCGTTTTACCTGTACCTGTACCTCCTGATATTAATATGTTTTTCTTGGCTATAACAGCAGCTCTTAAAAACTCAAGTATTTCTTTAGTTACAGATCCCAGAGCGATAAGATCCTCAGCTTGAAGTTTTTTCTTGGAAAACTTTCTTATTGTAACTGTTGGCCCATTTAGAGCGAGCGGCGGGATGATAACATTTACACGTGAACCGTCGGGCAAACGAGCATCTGCATAGGGCATAGCTTCATCTACTCTTTTTCCAAGTGGTGATAAAATTCTGTCAATAATAACCATCAACTGGTCAGTATTTAAAAACTTGGTATCGGTTTTGTAAATTTTACCTTTTCTTTCTATGTAAATATCATAGGGTCCATTTACCATAATTTCTGAAATATCGGGGTCTTTAAGTAACGGTTCTAGCGGACCATATCCCAGTGCCTCATCAAGTATTTCTTGAACAAAGCGCCTTCTTTCACTTACATCAGTAATATTTATATGCAATCGCTCCATGAGCTCTATTACAAGAGACTCCACACGTTCTCTAAGTTGCTCTCTTCCTTTTTCGTCTTTGAAAACATTCTGTACCTCCACCCAATTAACCTCTACCATCAAGGCACGATGTATATCCTCTTTCCACTTATGCCATTGTTTTTCTTCAACCTGAAACTCGTTTTCCTTGACCTCCACTCCCGCAAGGGTTGAAAGCGTGCTATCAGTCTCTTCCACATGCGGCGCACTCTCTGTTTCTATCGCCCCTATACCTGTATCCTCTACCATAAGCTGCATAGCCTCCTCTAAAGCAGCATCAAGGTCCGACACCGTGCTGGATGGTTTTGACGTTTTTTGGGGTTTTTCTTTCTTTTTTGATTTTCCTCCTCCAAACAGCGAAAACCTCTTTTTCTTTTCTCCTCGCAGGCTTCTCAGAAGATCTTCCTCAGTGACCTCTCCCTTTATGTATGCCACAAGCTTCTGGAGACTTTTGGTGGTCTGGCTTCCACTTTCCAATTCCACATAGGGGACTCCTCTATCAAGAGCTTCCACTGCCTTTTCGCCAGCGTAAGGAACCTCAAGGATTACCTTATACGGATTTGCAAGTTTTATTATGTCCTGTGTGTCTATTGTGGACACTTCATGTGTATGATTTACTATGATTTTTACCTTCTCAGGTGGAAAATAGTGATGTTTTAAAATTGAAATTTTGCCCTGAAAGGCGTTAAATGAATGTAAATCGTTTGAAAGGACAAAAAATACCTCATCTACAAGCTCTAATAGCTGGGTGGTTAAAGGATTTAACTGATTGATACCATCAAATAAACCATACGTAAACTCAAGAGCGTGCAAGGCTGATACAAAGGTCATAATGGAGGCAGGAGTAAGATTAACAAGTTTTCTTCTTGGCACAGGAGGAGAGGATAGCAGCTTCAGTTTATTATTTTTGGGATAAGAGCTTATATAATCAACCAGAGGGGGTTTTTCACCTTTCTCAAAGCGGCTGAGCAGTTCTACAAGATCACCTTTTACATTAATGTTCAGAGTCATAGCCAGGTCCGCACGTTCAAACTGTGTATCAACAAGCAACACCGGCTGCTTCAATGCAAGCAAAATTCCGGTGTTAGAAACCAGAAATGTGGCTCCAACACCTCCCTTACTTTGTAAAAACGCTATCTTCTTCATAGCCCTACATCTTTTTCTTTACATCTTTTATTATATGCAGGACATTTTCATACTTGTCCCACATTATCTCAAGGTCACTGAATATTTGTTTAAAGACCTTCAATTCAACCATTAGGTTACCAAAATAATTTTCAACATATATCTCATTAAGTTGCTGCCCCACCATCATAGATTGGGTATCATAATTTATTCTTATAGTTTTTCCTCTATATTTAAACTGTATTTCGTTTTCTCCCTTCTTGACTCTGCATCCTAATATCTTTGCAAGTTCCCCTATAGGTACAAGGACAGTTTCTTCCCTTAATAGAAGCGGAAGCTCATACGTCTTTGACTCATATTTGCCCCATACCTCTACAAGAGAAAGAGACTTTGGCAAAATCACCGGAGTTACAAGGAATATAATCTCGCTATTTTCAGTTGTTTTTGTGCGCACACTGAAGAGTGTACCAATAAGCGGCAAAGATGATAATATGGGAATACCTGTCTTTTTAATGGACGTCTTTGTGCTTATAAGTCCACCAAGTCCAACGGTCTCACCGGACCGCACTCTGACAGTGGCATATAGCTTTTTCTCCCTCACAGCAGGAATGGCATAACCCTGCGCCTGAACAGCATTTGCCCAATCCAGATCACTCACATCCGGCTGTATTGAAAGGACAATGTAGTTCTGCAGGTCAATACTTGGCCTTACACTGAGCTTTACGCCATAGCTTTTCCACTCTGTATTAACAGACCCAAGTGACCCTGAGGTCACTACTGGAATTTGCCCACCAACAAAAAATGTGGCAGTGGAATCTTCAAGTGTTATTAAAGTAGGCGCAGATAATATTCGGGCTTTACCCTGTTCTACAAGTGCCCTCAGGGTCATAGAAATAGGTGTAAACCTCTTAATTGGGCCCACCTCGGTCAGCCCTGGAATGGGAATGGGATCTTCTTTTAAATTTAAGGCATCAACCCACTGAACTCCCAGATCGTTTTTCGCGGTTTTTAATATCTCCACCACATAGACTTTAACTCCAATAGTCCTCTTGCTACCAAGCACAACGCTGGTTGGATCAACCACCAGCTTAAACTCTGACTCAAGCCCATCTCTGGTTTTCACAATCAGGTTTGTGGCACCTGTATTCTTGGGAATTATTAATAGTTCATCAGGTGCAATTACATCAGCTATTGCTATATCATCATTTCCTATTATAGCCCGCTTTAGCATAGGTATTTTCATCACATGAGAGAACCCCTGAATGAGTCTTATAGTAGGCGTTGGTGTTTCTTCACCCACTATAGCTCCACCAACTGCCTCTTCAGGAACCATCTCACCAGTTCCTTCTCCAAGCTGCGGAATACCTTCGTCAGGTAATTGAGACACAAGTAGACCTATTGCTATCAATATGCTTATCATCTTCCACCTCCCAGGGCTTTGATATAATAATTTGTTTTTGACAGATAATACCTTGCCTCAGAATTCTGAGGATCAATTGCAAGTACTCTTTCAAAAATTGCTTTTGCTTCCTGATAATTACCCTGATAAAACAGGGTTTTACCCCTTGCCATAAGGGATTTTATATCAACTTTTGGTTTTTGCTGTTTCTTTCTCGCTTTTGCACTTTGTGCTTGCTGTCTTAACAAATTCTGCCTGGCTTTTCTTTGGGCTTCCAGAGCTTTTAATCTGGCTGTGATTCTTTTAATAGCCACTTTTGCTTCCTGATCTTTGGGATAAAGGTCCACTATATTTTTCCAGTATTTAAGAGCAAGTTTATATCTTCCAAGTTTTTCCGCCTGTCTGGCACGCATTCTATACACCTTCACAACTCTATCAACTCTCGCAAGTATTTGTGTATAAATTCTTTTGACCTGTTTATCTGTAGAATCAATTGCTTTGGCAAGTAGTATTTCATTATAAGCATCCTTTAAAAGATTCCTTCTAAGTTTTTCTCTTGCATTCTTTATATGAATCAACAGCTCCCTGTAAGCACTACTCTGTTTGAGCCTCAAACCGAAGTTTATTCGTGGCATATCACCGGTAAGCTCTATGACTTTTTCTTTAGGCTCATACTTAGGTTTTGCCTCCACCACAATAGTATACTTTCCAGGTGGCAAATGGAACACAAAACTCCCATCCCTCCTCACCTTAACTTCTTTGCCTGTTTCCTTAATATAAGCTCTACCAAACCCTATGGGTAATCCTGTTACCCCGTCATATATTTTACCAAACACTATAACTTCAACTTTCTCTCTCTTCTTCCGTTTATACCCTTTGAACATCCTCTCGTATCTTAAACCAACTTCAAAGTAATCCACTTTAAAATAGGAAAAAGTATAGTCAGCATATTTAAGATTTACAACAGCTTCCAATCCGGGCATGAATCTCAAACCCAACCCGACATTTCTTTTCTTACTCGGCATAAATCCTTCCCAGTAAATACCCAGAGCACTAAAGGGCCTTAGTTCCACCCCCCAAAATCCGCCAAGTGTAGCTATCTCTGAATAATTCCAAGCAAACTTCCCAGTGCCCAGTCCACCTGTAATTGTAAGGAAGTCACCGATATGCTTAGTAAGGCCAAGATAAAATGGAATGCGAGAAAATAGAGAAGCAACTGTGTCACTTGGTGTACCTTCTGACTGCAATTTTGAGTTCTTTAAGAAAGCATTGTCAATTCCAAGACTCACAGATGGCATATTACCGGTTTCTCTCAGCAAGGTGTATTTCAAATTTATGAGCAAGCCAAAATCCAGTGCATAGCCTACACTCCCCTGAAAATTACCGATTCCCCCTCCAATAAGAAATCCAAACTTTCCGGGATAAACGCCTCTATATCTGGCTGCTATTCCATTGTCTTTTATTTTTCCAGCAGTAAACACACTAAAGTCCATGACAGGCTTATTTTTTGGAAAATATACCCCCATTGGGACATCCATCACATTTCCGGGCTTAATTTGTGCAGATAAAACTCCTGTAATCACCAGCAAACCCACTATGATCTTTTTCATTTAAACCTCCTTTTTTATGAACTGGGTCTTACAT
>JALVLE010000340.1 GCA_027033555.1 Caldifarciminota bacterium
GGAGTGGACACACCTGGCAATGCGTGGAGCGTTGTAGTTGATGGTAATTTTGCGTATGTGGCAGACGGAACCAGTCTTCAGATTGTGAGGTTAAGATAAAGTGAGCACTTTTATAAACAGACTTTTTAGGTTATAATATAAACACTACACGGCGCCATCGTCTAGCCCGGCCGAGGACACCTGGTTCTCAGCCAGGAGACCCGGGTTCAAATCCCGGTGGCGCTATGCTGGGGGATCGTCTAACTGGCAGGACAGCGGACTCTGGATCCGCCGGTCGGGGTTCGAATCCCTGTCCCCCAGCCATTTTTTATCATGGAAATCAGAAAAGCCTATACCTTTGATGACCTCCTTCTTTTACCCAGAAGAAGCTCTGTCTTGCCAAAAGAAACCGATGTGTCCACGAAACTCACACGCAGGATAAAACTCAATATTCCTGTAGTATCTGCAGCAATGGATACTGTTACTGAAACAGAAATGGCAATCAGTATGGCAAAGAGCGGTGGTATTGGTATTATCCACAGAAACATGCCAGTTGACCTTCAGGTATCAATGGTTAAAAAGGTGAAACGTTCCGAAAGCTGGATAATTGAGGACCCCATTGTTATTTCACCAGATGATACGGTTGAAAAAGCCTATGAAATAATGAAAAAAGAGGGTATATCAGGGCTTCCAGTGGTGGACAAAGATAGAAAACTTGTAGGGATACTCACGAAAAAGGATTTTCTCTTTGTGGACGACAGGAACGTAAAGATAAAGGATGTAATGACAAAAGATGTGATTTTTGCTGATGAAAATATTACACGGGAGGAAGCGTATGCGCTTTTAAGAAAACATAAACTTGAAAAGTTGCCACTTGTTGATAAAGAGGGAAGGCTTAAAAAACTCGTTACTCTTAAGGATCTTCAAAAGAAAAGGGAACATCCGCATGCGACTTTGGATGAGTATGGAAGGCTGATGGTTGGTGCTGCTGTGGGGGCGTCTCAGAAAGATAGAGAGGCCGTTAGCCTCCTTCTTGATGCTGGAGTGGATGTTATTGTAGTTGATACGGCACATGGTCATTCTGAAAGGGTTATTGAAATGGTAAGATGGATAAAGAAACAGTATCCTGAGGCTGAAGTGATTGCGGGAAATATTGCAACTAAAGAGGCGTATCTTGACCTTGTTGAGGCGGGAGCTGATGGTGTTAAGGTGGGCGTGGGTCCTGGTTCCATCTGTACAACAAGGGTTGTAGCAGGAGTTGGCGTTCCACAGCTCTCTGCCATAATGGATGTGTACGAGGCAAGAGAGGAAAAGGATGTGCCCATAATAGCAGATGGTGGAATAAGGTACTCAGGAGACATTGTTAAGGCTCTTGCTGCCGGAGCAGATAGTGTGATGCTTGGAAGTCTCCTTGCAGGCACAGACGAGAGTCCCGGGGATACAATAATTTTAGAAGGAAGGAGATACAAGACATACAGGGGCATGGGGTCTCTTGGTGCCCTTACAGAAACAGGTGGCGCGAGATACTTTCAGGAGGGCAGTACCAAGTTCGTTCCTGAAGGGGTGGAGGGAATGGTGCCGTACAAGGGACCGGTTTCCGACGTTCTGTTTCAGCTTATTGGCGGGCTTCGGTCCGGTATGGGATATATTGGTGCTAAAAACCTTGAGGAGTTGCGAAAAAAAGCCATATTTGTGGAGATAACGCCAAGTGGTGTAAGAGAATCTCATCCACATGATATTGTTATAACCAAGGAAGCGCCAAATTACGAGTCTTCTGCAAAATAAAAGGTTTCTTTTATTTGTCCTTTCTGCCTTCTTCTTTGATCTCATCTTTGTTTTTCTTATTCCAGTAACAGCAGATGAGACTTATTACCTTTTGTGGTCCCATCACCCTGCCTTTTCCTATTTTGACCATCCACCCATGGTTGCCTATTTCCTTTATGTAAGTACGCATCTTTTTGGAGAGGGTGCATTTGGAATAAGGTTTTTCCCGCTTATATTTTCAGTGATGATCCCTTTTATCTGGCTTTTTATTTTAGATATTAAAAATGATGAAGCATTCTATTTTGTTCTCCTTTTCTCGCCCATAATGCAGGTGGTGTTATTTTTTATGACGCCTGATGTTCCATTACTACTCTTTGGTTCACTGTTTCTTCTTTCCTGTACAAAAAGTGCTCATGGCATTTTAAGGGGGATTTTACTCGGGCTATCTCTTCTTTCAAAATACACAGCAGTAATCTTTTACATTCCCCTCTTCTGGGAAGTACTGAAAAAAAGAATTTCTTTTAAAGAGTTTCTTCTTTTTTATGTTTTCGTACCTCTCTTGATTTTCTCCCCTGTTTTATATTTTAACGCAAATCATCACTGGATTTCCTTCCAGTATCAGTTGCATCACGGTGCAGGAAACTTGAACCCAAAAGTTAGATTTTTCGTAAAGTACATTATAGATGTTATTGTTGCAGGCGGCATCCCACTTTCAATTGTGGGATTTTTAAGACTCAGAAAAGTGCTTTATAGCCGTGTATTTATTTATATCACAGGTGTTGCCTTTTTCCTGTTTTTTGCTTTTTTCTCCATTTTCTCAAGGCAGGAGGCAAACTGGCCTCTTTTTTTCTATCCAGTACTCCTTTTTGCAGGCTATATGGGGCTTAAAAGGTGGAAAAGAAGTGTAATAGCAGCGTTTTTTATGCTTTCCCTACCTTTTAAGCCCATTCTTCTCTTTCCTCCTGTAAAAAATAAGGTGTTTAGAAAAGAAATTATACTCAAAGAAGTGGCTGAGAGAATAAGGGAAGACAGTTTACCCGTTTTTGCAAACACCTATCAACATGCGAGTTTATTGTCCTGGTATCTTGGAAAGGAGGTTCCTGCACTTAATATTAAGTCAAGACCCAATCAGTTTGACCTGTGGCGAAGAAGGCTCCCATCCTCTTTTTTTCTATTTGTGGGAATTATGTATCCAGATGTAAAGGAAAAATTTGTGATTGACTCAACGCTCTTTTTGATTGACAATATCGGAGTTTACAGGGTCAGGTTAAAAGGTACAAAATGATTGCTCTTTTTATAATAAGCCTTTTCTGGCAGATTAACACAAAAAATGTTTTTTCGCAGGATGAGTACCCACTCAATTACCTGAACTTCCTCCATCCTGTAACAAAGCCTTTGTTTGTAAGGCGGTTTATATTCAACGATACAACACGGGACTCGCTATCTGTTATGGAAACAGAAAGAAGATTAAGAGGACTTGGAATATTCAGGAGTGTGAGAACTAAAAGAAACGGAGATACTGTGATGCTTTATCTCCATGATGCTTTCTCCATGAGCCTGTTCCTTGATTACAGGTTTTATAATGACCAGAGAGATATAACCATAGGGTTTGAAGAGGATAATTTCCTTGGTACACTAACCAGAGTAAGCGCCTATTACTTTTTTTACCATGACATAACGTATTACCAGGGTGGATTTTCAGTTCCTGCGTTTCCATTTAAAACTGTTGATTTTAAGGCGTTTTTTCAGAGAGGCAGGCATATTAAAAAAGATATGCTCATGTTAAACCCATTTGTCACACCGCTTATAAAAAATTATTTAAATGCTCTTTATATAAGGCAGTTGAAAGATGAATACCTTTACAAAAACGGGGTTATTTTTGATACCTCTCATATTGACTATGCTCTTTACTCAGCAAAGTATGGCAGGGCGGTAAGGAAAAAATACACATTTGTCCCTTACGGTGCTTTTGAGTATTTAAAGACAAAGGATACGGCGTTTAAACGTATCGGTACAGGGATCTATTACGTAGATCTGGGTACCATTAAAACAAGATACATGCGACGTTTTCTTTATAACGATTATCTTCCCAAGGGAATTATTGCCAGAATTGAAGTTTATCCTCTCCTAAGATACAATGAAAGATTGGCAATTTATTTCAACATAAAGGCTGGAGACAGAAAAAAATACCTTGAATCAACTTTTATATACTCCTTGTCCCGTTCATCTGGTTATGTGCGTGTGAAAAGCAAGGCATATTATCGTCTGCTCCATAAACTGACGTTGTTTGCTTATACAGATTTTGGCGCAATTCATGATGTGACTCAGTCTCTTTCTTATGAGAATATTTTGGTGTTTTCTCTGGGGGCTAACAATGGGATGTATGCCTATGTTCCTCATTATTTCAATGGCAGAGAGATGGCTTTACTTTATGGCGAATTAAGGTATTTTGCATTCCGTATAAAAAGACTTGCAGGAGTAGGCGGGGCAATTTTTTATGCCCTGGGAAATGCTGATGAACATATCTCTTTCCTACATCGCTCTTTTGGACTTTCTTTTCGCTTTGAGATGGGAGCCCTTGGTCCAGCTGCTATCTATTCCTTTAATATTGGTTTAAAAGATTTCCATTCATCTTTACTTTTTTCCTTTGGTACTACCCTTGATTTTCAGTGAAGGCTTTGTAAAGCGCTATAGATACAGCCACATGAACATTTAAAGAATTTATTTCTTCCGATTGCTCTATGGATAAAATCATATCAGAGACTTCCAGTATTTTCCCGGATACCCCTTTCCCCTCTGAACCTGCCACCAAAAGTGCAGGTTTGGGAATACTTATCTTTGATAATGGCTCCCCGCCCCTCTCAAGGGAAAGAATAAAAAGCCCCATTTTTCTTGCTTCTTTAATAAAGTTCATTGGATTTGTTATAATAGCAATGGGAATTTTAAAGGCATAACCTTCAGACACACGTATCACTGTGGGGGTTACTTTGCATGCTCTATTTTTAGGGAGCAGTATCCCTGCAGCTTTAAAGGCGAAAGCACTTCTGATAATTCCTCCAAGATTTACCGGGTCTTCTATATGGTCAAGATATAGAGCAATGCTATGTGTTTTGGCTGCATTTTGAACGATTCTATAAGGATTGCTGTATTCAAAGTCCGGTATTTTTGCAACCAAATCCCGTGCGCGCTCATCTCTTGCAACTTTTTTTAGCTCTTTTAAATTCACTTTTAGTACTTTTACGCCATTTTTTTCTACATAGTTTGCAATATTTTCCGGCATTCTAAAGCCATCCTTTACATAAAGAGTCAGAATTCTGCCACCAGCTTTAATAAATTCATCAATCTGATTCTTCCCGTGTATGAACATAGAGAAAATTATAAGTTAATCTCTGTGTTTTCAAAAAGAGCGACCATACATCATCATTTATAATATTGCTCTATGAGTTTGCTGAAATTTAAGAAGAATGTTTTGCTGGTGGGAATTTCTTTGTTTCTCAGTCTGACTGCTGTTTTTTCTTTTTATCATCTTCTACCGCTATTTCTTTTGAACAATGGTTTTGCAGAAAAAAGTCTTGGCACACTTTATACTGTTTTTCTATTTTCATATAATGCCGGGCAGCTTTTGGGCGGATTTTTGCTGAAGAAAATTGATGCCAGGAAACTTTACGCATTGTCAACATTTACTGTGGCCTTATTTTTAGCTCTGTTGTACCTTCCATTATCTAAACCCATCCTTGTATTTATATTATTCCTTGTTTACACGCTTTGGGGGGTGCAGGTTCCTCCTCAGGGCGTTATTGTGCATAGTGCGGAGCACGACACTGCGAGGTCTTTTTCTCAGGTAGAATTTTTTGCTCTTCTGGGCATTCTTATAGGTCCCTTTGCGGGATATGCGTTTTTGAAATTTATGAGGCTTCGGGATATTCTCCTGCTTGCTGCCGGAGTTGAGGTAATTGTGAGTTTCATAAGATGGAGAATAGATTACCAGCAGGATGAAAAAAGGGAAGATATAAGGTTTCCACATTTCAGCAAAAAACTCATTATTATAACACTTTTTGTGTCTCTTGCCTTCTTCGTCTTCTATTCCACTGCTGATGGCCCATTTATTCCTGCGATTTTAAAGAAAACCCTTTCCATGAATCTTAGAGAAATATCTTTTTTATACGGTGTAGCCACATTTCTGTCCATCGTTTTTATTCCTGTGTTCTATTTCCTGGCAAAGAAGTACGGTATGTGGCGGGTAATGGGTGTCTCTGTTTTCTTTCATGGCTTTTTCATTTACCTGTGGTCTTTGAATTATAATCTTCTTTTTTTGCTTATCCTGAGTTTTGTCACCGTTCAGCCCACCTACACCTATTTTATGCCTCTTATTCTTGACAGTGTAGAAGAAAAAGAAAGAGGCGGAGCGCTTGGTACTGTGGGGTTTATAACCGGAACAGTGGGCTCTATTTCACCGATACTTCTTGGGGGGTTAAACAATCCCTTCCTTGTGATCTGCATTGTAAGCATAGTGGCTGCTGTATTAACAATGGTGTTTCCAGTTGAAAATAAGGAGCTTTAAATTTTCCTATAACACCCCCTTGACAAATCGTGACTGAGGGGGTATAATATTAACACTAACAAATAAGGTAGGATTGCTCTTTGAAAATGAAGTGGTGTGTTTCTGAGTGAGAGATTACTCCCCATGGAGGGTTTGATCCTGGCTCAGGACTAACGCTAGCGGCGTGTCTTAGCCATGCAAGTCGTGCGCGAAAGCTCCCTTCGGGGAGTGAGTAGAGCGGCGGACGGCGGAGTAACACGTGGCTAACCTGTCCCTGGGTGGGGGATAACTGGGGGAAACCCCAGCTAATACCGCATAATGTCCAGAGGGGGCATCCCCTTTGGATGAAAGCGGGCCTCTGCTTGCAAGCTCGCGCCCAGGGAGGGGGCCGCGGCCTATCAGGTAGTTGGTAGGGTAATGGCCTACCAAGCCTATGACGGGTAGCCGGCCTGAGAGGGTGACCGGTCCGAGGGGCACTGAGACACGGGCCCCACTCCTACGGGAGGCAGCAGGCTAGAAATTTGGGCAATGGGGGAAACCCTGACCCAGCGACGCCGCGTGCGGGATGAAGCCCTTAGGGGTGTAAACCGCTGTCAGGGGGGACGATGGGTCGGCTGGCTAATACCCAGCCGATCTGACGGTACCCTCAGAGGAAGCCCAGGCTAACCTCGTGCCAGCAGCCGCGGTAATACGGGGTGGGCAGGCGTTGTCCGGAATCACTGGGCTTAAAGGGGATGCAGGCGGGCGGACAAGTCGGACGTGTAATCCAACGGCTCAACCGTTGGACTGCGTCCGATACTGTCCGTCTTGAGGACGGGAGAGGAGAGCGGAACTCCCGGTGTAGCGGTGAAATGCGTAAATATCGGGGGGAACACCGGTGGCGAAGGCGGCTCTCTGGCCCGTTCCTGACGCTCATATCCGAAAGCCAGGGGAGCGAAGGGGATTAGATACCCCCGTAGTCCTGGCCGTAAACGATCCCCACTAGGTGTCGGGGGCTTCGGCCCTCGGTGCCGTAGGGAAACCATTAAGTGGGGCGCCTGGGGAGTACGCCCGCAAGGGTGAAACTCAAAGGAATTGACGGGGGCCCGCACAAGCGGTGGAGCGCGTGGTTCAATTCGATGCTAAGCGAAGAACCTCACCTGGGCTTGACATGCTGGTGGTACCCCGACCGAAAGGTTGGGGGACCCGGCTTGCCGGGAGCCAGCACAGGTGGTGCACGGCTGTCGTCAGCTCGTGCCGTGAGGTGTTGGGTTAAGTCCCGCAACGAGCGCAACCCCTACCCTTAGTTGCTACCAGCGCCCATGTGGCGGCTGGGCACTCTAAGGGGACTGCCGGCGATGAGTCGGAGGAAGGTGGGGATGACGTCAAGTCAGTGTGTCCTTTATGCCCAGGGCTACACACGCGCTACAATGGGGGCTACAGAGGGTAGCAACCCCGCGAGGGGAAGCCAATCCCTTAAAGGCCCTCCCAGTTCGGATTGCAGGCTGCAACTCGCCTGCATGAAGGCGGAATCGCTAGTAATCACCTATCAGCATGGGGTGGTGAATACGTTCCCGGGCCTTGTACACACCGCCCGTCACGCCATGGAAGCCGGGGGCACCTGAAGTCGCTCGCCCAACCCCGCAAGGGGAGGGAGGCGCCTAGGGTGAACTCGGTGACTGGGGCGAAGTCGTAACAAGGTAGCCGTACGGGAACGTGCGGCTGGATCACCTCCTTTAAAGAGAAA
>JALVLE010000341.1 GCA_027033555.1 Caldifarciminota bacterium
AAAATTGCAGAATTATGACGGGAGGTGAAGCATGAAGAAAGGGTTGTTAATACTTATTACCTTTTTATTCACCCTTGGGTGTGGTATTTTTGAGGACAGGTATGATTATGAAGGGTGGGATTTAAAAGAGGATGTGAAGGTTCTTAATGAACACAGTGGAGTGGATTCTATTGTGTGGATAGATACAGGGTTGGTAAGGGTTTATTTCAGGAGCCCGACTGACCTGCAGGGGATGTTGGTTACCATTCATCTTGGAGATATAGTATTTTCACCGGTATATTCTGGAGTAATGGGCAGGGTTGTTTCTTTAAAAAGGGAAAGTTCCGGAAATTGTGTTCTTATGGAAACAGAGCCTGTTCCTTTATCGTCTGTCTTCAGCTACCTTTATTCACACGATATGGGAAATGTAAGAATAAGGCTTAAAAATGCCAAAGATGGCAGGATTGAAAAGACAGTTAGTCTTCCTGACAGGTTTTTTACTTTACCTGAAGGCGAAAAGGTATGGATACGTAATCATAAGGCGCATGTTGAAATAACCACTCAAGGGGCAAAAGATGGACATGAGGATGAGTGCTTTGTTATTGATATAAGCCGCTCTTTTAGCGTGGAAATTACCTTTGAAAAAGGTACAACTGTAAAAGCGGAGCTGGAAATTGAAAACGAAGATGTATATACCCCTGAGTTTGCATCTGTTCTTGCCATGCATGATTTGCAGCTTGATACATTCTCCATGAGGCTTGTTTTGAGGAAAGAGACAGAGCAGTCAATTAAGCTGAAAGGTTTAATAGAAAGTGAAGCAGAGGTAGATAGTACGCTGGTTGAGATTATTAAAGGAAGGCTATCGCCTGTTCTTGATTCTGCAATAGGAAGTGTGTTAAATTCTATTTCAGCAGAGGCGGTTATGCTCCTTCCTCCCCTGGGTCCCATTCCTTTGACTGCAAGGACCAGAATTGGGCCTTTTCTTGATGTTTCTCTCGGCTTTTCTGGAGGATGTGCACTTCAGAAATTGCAGAGGAAAACAGAGGAGTTCGTATGGGGATTTGAGTACATAGAGGGGGATTTGCATGGTATCAACAATTATTCCTCAAATTCCGTAGAGTTTCCCCTGTTTGCCACGGTCACAGGGGAGGTTTCCCTTGAACTAAAAGCAGGTCTCAGGTTTGAAAGCAAGGTATTGCTTGCCGATATGGCTGGCCCTGAATTTAACATCTCAGGAGGGCCATATATTAATACAGGTCTGGTCTTTTCACCCCCACCTCCCAGGCTCAATTTTGAAGGTGGAGCCTTTGTTAAGGGAGGAATTGGCGTTGTGTTTCAGGTCCCCATAGTGGGAACAGAGCTTTTGAGGGCAGAGTTAAGTCTGGAAGGTAAGTGGAAACTGGCAGACTACAGCATGTATTTGCAGGACTGTCCGGGTAAAGAAAAGGGAGGTTGTTATTATGTTGGTGAATATTATCCCATTGGTGGCAATTCTGGTTATTAATTTTTCTGGTGATCCAAAGGGATTACCAGAAAAAAGAGATGTGCCCCGTATTGGCTACCCGGATTATTATAAAACTCAGAACTATGTGCGCATTGATACTTTGTACTTTTATGATTTTGAACCTAATGACAGTGCATGGATTCTAACATATCCATGGGAAATTGGGGAAGTGGGTTATCCGGATACTGTGCATGCATATAGTGGCATAAGGGTACTCGGCACAGCCCTTAATTCACCATATCCAGATAGCGTAAATGCCAGAGCGGAGATGATGGATTATGTCCATCTTCCCCAGATAAGCCCAAGAGAAAATATTTATCTTGAGTTTGAGGAATGGGTGGAGATTGAAACCTATGACTATGCCAGTGTTCAGATATATGCAGATGGCCACTGGCAGGTTGTGGCAGAATATACGGGCACTTCAGAGGGGTGGAAAAAGAGAAAGATTGACTTAAGCAGGTTCGCTGGCAAGGACATAGTCGTGGGGTTTAATTTTAAGAGTGATGCCTACAATTCCATAGAATGTGCAGGCTGGCTCATTGACAATGTAAGCATAGTGGTATATCATCCTGAGGAAATAAGGTTCAGTGTCCTTGGGGTAAATTACAGCGAATTCCCATATATTTATCTGAATATAGCCCTTGATAGTCTGGGAAACCTTTTGCCGTATGTGAGTGATTCACAGTTTGCTGTGTATGAAAACGGAACAAGGGCTCATGATGTGGAGTTCTTTCAGGGAGGCTCTGGTGTATTTAATAAAATGGATATAGTTTTTATGATTGATAATTCTGGAAGCATGAGTGATAACATAGAAATAGTAAGGCAGAATGTGACAGAGTTTGCAAACAGGATAGTCTCTGCAGGCTATGATTGTAATTTTGCTCTTGTAATATTTGGTTCTGTTACAAATAGTGGAGAGCCTTATCTTGTGGGAGGTGGGCTTACCCCGAATATTAATGAATTTATATCCTGGCTTTCTTCAATGGGGGCAGAGGGGGGATTTGAACCTGGATGGGATGCCATTGTTTATGCTTTAACGCATATAAAATACAGAGCCGAGGCACTGAAAATACTTGTTCTTATGACGGATGAGGATGTGGATGGTGATAATGTAGGCACATACAACAAGGCTTACACGTTAAGCTTATTGAAATCCAATTCTGCAATACTTTACTCTTTTATAGCAATAAATGACCCGGCAGAACCTTATTCCTATGAAGATTATGGCACCCTGGCAGAGGAGACAGGGGGGGAGTATTTTGATATTAACAGTAGTTTTGAAGAAATGTTTACCAATCTCAGTAACAGGTTTAGCTTTGCTTATCTTAAATATCTGAGCCCCTTAACTGATACTATATTCAATACGAGAAACGTTGTTGTTGAGTTTACCCATGGAAGGGATGTGTATAGAGACTCTATTACTTATAACCCGGCTAATATGATAAAGATTATGCCTTATGGTGCCCTGAAGTATGCCCTTGAGCACCAGGAAGCTCTAATGGGCAATCGTCTTGAATTTAAAGTTGAAGACAATGCTCCACCTTATGTAGATAAAGGAAGAATAGGCATTAGACCTGATGGAGATACTACATTTACGGGATATTTTTTGTCAAGGGATTCTACGGATAACACTTTATGGGCACTTGAGCTGCCTGATTCACTCATTGCAGGGAAAAAGTATCTGGATTTCTATGTGGAGGTAAGCGATTCTTATTCCAATGCATGGCTCCCCTATACAGGAAATGATTTTATCAGAGTGGCTCTTTCTTCTTATACGCCCCCAAAGATTGTGGTTTTCAATAAAGATTCAGCTGTGGGCAAGCTTATAGCAATTCCTGTACTGGTGTTCAGCAATAATGGCGTGGACTCTGTCTGGGGACTTATAAAAGAATTGGGAGATATCAATTTTAATGAGGCAGGCCTTCCCTTTTTTAAAACCACTGTTCGCCAGAGCATTGACACGGTGAGTAAATGGCTGAATGTGAGCTATGATGAAGCAGAAGATTCTATACTCGCAAGGTTTACATCTTTGGGCGTTTCCCTTTCCCTTGATGACACAGTTTATCTTTCCTTCGTGAATTTGTTCCCTGTGCCAGGAAAAGTTATCACGTACAATTTTAAAGTCAATGTTATGGATACTTCAGGATTTATTTCCTATGTGCCGGTGGTTGGCTGGTATGAGATAACAATAGCCGCAGAAGAGTTTGCCCTGCCCTATGAGGTGTATAAATATGCGCCTGTGCTTGTTTTTGAAAATCACTCCTTATATAAACCGATTCCTGTTGAACTATTCTGGGCAGAAAGCGATATTCAGAAGGCTACAGGATGTGAGCCTTTCCCTGTCCTTGATATTCCGGAAGACTTTACATCCTGGTATGCCCGGAAGAGAGACAGTTTAAGAGAAGTTTTTAGCAGTCTCTCTGCAGAGGAAAGGTATTTCCTGAGGTTAAAACGCTTTTATTTACCGGGACATACAAGGAGTTTTGATGTGAAAGAACCCGTTGTTTATGCCTATTACACAGTTTATCCAAAGACCATACAGTATTACCTTTTTTATCCTTTCAATGACTTTATAGATTTCCATGAGGGTGATTGGGAAAGAATCATCATATATTTTGATTCCCCGGCTGATACGATACCTTCTTATGTGGCTGTAAGCTGGCACTATTTCTATAATTTTGACAGTTGGGATGATATAGCAAGAATGAAAGGAACTCATCCACTTGTGCTTATAAAGAAAGGTGCCCATAGCATGAGACTTGTAAAAATAAATGAGCAGGTTTCTCATCCTGACCTTGGACCTTTGCGCAGGGCTGTCACAGCAGTGTATAATGCTATGAGAGATGAGAATACAACGCTTTCTGACGCCTATACAGGGGAGGAGTTATTCAATGCAGCTACCCATCTTGTGGCCTCTTTTCCACAGGCCAATTTTAACACATTGGAAGCTATTGGCAGGATGATTCTTAATTTTACATCTTATTCAAATCATTATATTCAAGAAAGGGCAAGGGACATTATAGAAAATATTATTGAAGGTGATTTTTCCCCGGGAGACACCCTTTATTCTGAGAACTTTGGTGGCAATGATTACTATAAACTCATGCCTGTTATAGATACTATTCTTTTTGATGGAGAGTCTAAAATACAGTGGGGAGCACCTCTTCAAAAGTATGTGGAATACTGGCAGGGAAATATGCCTGTTTCATTTGCTTTCTCAAAGTATATGTTTACAATTTACCCTGATAATAGCGGATTTGCCATTTTTACCATTGGACCGAGAGGTCCCATAAGAGACGTGACCCTGCCATTTAAAACAGTTTACATGGCAAATATCATTCTTCCCCCAGGTTATGAAATTGAGAATATAAAAGAACTTTACAGATATGGGGCTGTGAGAACTACAAGTGCAGATACATTTACGTTGATCTCACAGATACCAGTTGATGTAGATTTAAGGGTTGTTAAGAGGGAAGATAAAGATGCTTCAGAGAAGACTCTTGAGCTTGAGCTTTATACAGGGGATAACTTTTATAAGCAGAAAATAAACTTATATGGTGATGAGGAGAATGTGAGACTGACAATTTCTCGCAGTCCGGATAATTACCCTGAAATGATTTCGGTGAGTAATAATGCAGGTGGTTATAAGGTGATACCCTATCCAAATCCTTATAAATTGTCTCGTGGGGCTTTACATTTGAAATGTATGGTGGAAAACCCTGATGTGCCAGTAAGGATTATGATTTATGACGAAGCGGGAAATAAGGTTAAGGAACTTGGGTACCATTTTGTGAATAGAAATGAGATTGAAGCGGTGTGGGATGGCAGGAATGAAAGGGGAATAAAAGTTGCACCCGGTGTTTACTACTATGCTGTTAAAGTAGACAAAAAGTTATACAATGGAATTATAATTGTACAAAACTAAAAATAGTAGGAGGAGAACATGATGGTAAGCAAACTTTTTTTCATATTGATAATCAGCACGACAGGAGGGGGAATGGGCAGTTTTACCCATTCCATAGGAGAGGATTTGAGTACCACAGGGGTTCTGGGAATTCCTTATTCTTATGCTGATTATGCAAATGCCTATTTGCTTACTACTTCAGGTAGCTGGAATGGGCACAATTATAACGTATTCAGTACAGGCTTTGTCTCTTCTTACAAGGGGTTATACAAAATCTACAGTTTCTCATTTGCACAGAGAGCGTTTAGCAATAGGTATTATGTTAGTATGGGCTTTGTAAGAAAGGTTTATGGCAGAATATTGTTAACAGATGAAAATGCTAATATACTGGATAGCATTTCTGTAAGAAGAGATGTGTTGGGTGTGGGATTGGTGGTATCTGTGATGAAATATACGTTGTTTGATATATATCGCTCAACTTTAGTGTCAGTAAATTTCAGGCATGTAAGCTCTTTAAAAGGAAAAGGGAGCGTGTTCCTTGCTCCCGAGAATAGTATAGACATAAGTGCAGGATACGTTGTCGGGAAGGAAGGTTATGCTCGTCCCAGATTTGCTATAAATGCAGGGTTGAGAGATTTTTTAAGGAAATCGGATGGTAAATTAAGGGTTTTTGATAATGCTGGAACTCGCTATTTTATCAGCTTTTTCACAAAAGCCTTTGAGCAAAAACTGGGCTTTCACAGACACAGGTTTTTCCTCTCAGGGAATATATCTTTACAGAATGCCTCAGGTATTGAGTTTGGAATTGGTGGGATAGCTGAATTTTTCGGAAAACTGGCACTTTCTCTCTCTTACAAAAACAATTCAAGTTTCAAGGCTGGAATTCATTACCTGCCTGAAAAAAGAGACAGGATAGGGCTGGACTTCTATGTTAGAAAGAATCCCTATGCAAGTGTTCCTCTGTATATTGTGAACCTAAGTTATGTACTTGACAAAAAGTTTTCCTGGTAAAATTTAAAAAACAATGGAAGGAAGATGTTATAAATCACTCACCCCCTTGGATGGGCTTTCTGGTAGGTTTCTTTTAAAAGTTTTATATCAACGTGGGTGTAAACCTGGGTGGTGGTTATGGATGAATGTCCCAGTAAAATTTGTAGGGTTCTTAAATCACAGCCTGCCTGCAGCATCTGGGTTGCAAAACTGTGCCTTAATATATGTGGATAAACACGTTTTTTTATGCCTGCTTTAAGAGCATACTCTTTTAAAATTTTATAAAATCCCACTCTTGAGATGGGTCTTCCTCTGTAATTCAGAAACAAAAAGGGAGTTTTTCTTCTCTCAAGTTGCGGTCTTCCCTCTCTTATGTATAAGAGTAAATACTTTCTTGCTATGCTCCCAAAGGGTACAAGTCTTTCTTTGTTCCCCTTTCCAATCACCCGAACAAAATTTTCGTCAAAATCAAGGTCTTTTAACTTGAGGTTTACAAGTTCGGATACTCTTAATCCTGAGGCAAAATCAAGTTCAAGCATTGCCCTATCCCTCATTCCCTTTGATGTTGATATATCTGGCTGTTCCATGAGAGCATTTATCTCTTCTTCTGTGAGGTATTCAGGTATTTTTTTTACTTTTTTTGGCATATACAACATTCTTGCGGGGTTTTTTTCAAGGTCATGTACCTCTGCCATGAAGGAAAAAAAGGAACGGAGGGAGGCTACAATCCTCTCTCTTGTGGAAAGAGCAAGTCCGTATTTGGACACAAAGTTTATGAACTCATGTAGCTCTTTTTGTGTTATGTTTTCAACGTCAATATCACCACCCAAGAATTCTATTAATTTTTTAAGGTCGTTTTCATATGCATTTTGTGTGTTTACTGAATATCCTTTGTTTTGGAGGAGATACGTAAGGAACTCATTTACTGCATCACGGAGCTCCATCAGTATGATGGCCGGAATCTGAGGTATTTTTCTACTGTTTCAACAACGTATTTTCCTATCATATCAAATTCAAGGTTAACTGTGTCGCCTGGTTTCATTCTTTTCATTGTGGTTAAATTGTATGTATGGGGTATAATCTGAACGGTGAACTGACCTGGTTTTACTGAAGCCACTGTCAGGGAAATGCCATCTACAGCAACAGAGCCTTTTTCAACGATGTATTTTTCGTATTCGCGTGGAAAAGAGAAAGTGAAAAGGTAATTTTCACCCTCTCTCTTTATGCTTTTTACTGTACCGGTTGTGTCCACATGTCCACTTACAAGGTGACCACCTAAAAAGGATGAGGGTGTAAGTGCGCGTTCCAGATTGACGTACTGTCCGGTTTTGAGGTTTGTTTTGAACTTGGTACGATTTAATGTTTCTTTTGATAGAAAGAGCTGTACCTGGTTGTTTTTTATCTCCTCAACTGTGAGACATACCCCGTCAACTGCAATGGAATCACCTATTTTTAACAAAAGGCTGGTTTCCACATAGATTCTTTTAGCCTGTCCAAGAGTCAGAACTTTTTTTATTTTTCCTTCTTCCTCTATAAGCCCTGTAAACATGTCAGTAATTGATTTTCATTTTTTCGCGCACTATTTCCATTGTTTCTTCTGCTTTCTCTCTTGCTTTTTTATCA
>JALVLE010000342.1 GCA_027033555.1 Caldifarciminota bacterium
CTTCGCTATAACAAAGTTAGCATCTTCCATTACTATAGCTGCATTGTTTCCACCGAGTTCAAGTATGGTTTTTCCAAGCCTTTTGGCCACTTTTTCCGCTACTCTCTTCCCCATGGGAATAGAACCCGTAAATGAAATAAGGGGCAATCTTTTGTCATTAATCATCCACTCCCCTACTGTGCTTCCTTTTCCAATAACCAGATTAAAAATACCGTTAGGAAGGTCAAATTCCTTTAACACCTCTTCAATAATCTTCTGTACAGCAATAGCAGAAAGGGGTGCAGAACTTGAAGGTTTCCATACCATGGTGTCACCACACACAGCCGCAATGAAGGCATTCCACGAATATACTGCTACAGGGAAGTTAAAAGAGGTTATTACCCCTATTGGCCCAAGCGGTAGCCATTGTTCGTAAAGTCTATGGTGCTCGCGCTCAGATTGTATAGTGAGGCCGTAGAGCTGTCTTGAAAGCCCAAGAGCAAAGTCAGATATGTCTATCATCTCCTGTACCTCTCCAGTGCCTTCCTGATAAATTTTGCCAACTTCTATGGTAACGAGTTTGCCCAGAATGTCCTTATATGCCCTCAATCTATTTCCTATCTCACGTATTACCTGCCCTCTTTTAGGAGCAGGTACCTCCCTCCAGTATTCAAAAGCTTTCTGGGCCTCGGTGATAACCCTTTCGTAGTCATCCTTGTTCGCAAGGGCTACTTTTGCAATGGGTTTGCCGTCTATTGGAGATATGGATTCTATTATCTCTCTACCTTCTGTAGGACTCCACCCATCAGGGCCTGTACTTACACCTGAATTTAATTCCTTGAGACCAAGCTTTGAGAGTACCTCAGAGACAATCTCTCTGGATAATGTTGCCATTAAAAAACCTCCTTTTGGAGTGTGTTTAACATTATTTTACCTTTATACAAGCGTATAATCAAACCAGCGCAATTCAAAAGATGGCGCATAGCCCGGATCCTCAGCGAATTAAAATAAAAAAACAAAAACCCTGTATCTTAGAATTTTAAGGAAAATACTACAATTTTGACTCTTTTTTCCATGTAAACTGATAATAAAGCACCGAGCCAGAATTTTCAAATTAACGGTTGGTTATTAAGGAATAGCAGCTATTTGTCCATCTCTGGCAAATACAATATAATATTAATACAAGCGGAGAGGTGCCCGAGTGGACGAAGGGGCACGACTGGAAATCGTGTGTGCACCCAAAAGGTGCACCGCGGGTTCGAATCCCGCCCTCTCCGCCAGTTTAACCAACCATCTTTTTGATTTTTTCAGGGTCAACTCTTACCTCAAAAAATTCTTTGATTATCTGTATCATCCCTCTTTCAGCCACTTCTGGCAAAAGGATTACATCCACATCCTCGTCTATTAGCTTTTTGACCGCCGCCGCACCCCTACCAGATTGAAGCCTCCTTGCGGGATTTTCAACTTTCCTGCACCTTTTCAGAGAATTTTGATGTTCCTCACATATTAAAAAAGCATCACTTTTTCCGATATGAGTCGTTGGTCTGCCATTCAAAAGCGGAATTGCGTAAGTTACATGGTCTTTCTTTAAAGGTTCATAGTGGATTACCACTTCTTCTACCTGGGGTATAGCTTCTTTGATTTTTCGCTCCATTTCTTCCGTAATCTCATGCGCTCGTTTTAGACTCCTCTCCCCCATTGATACGCCAATTTCAATAAAATAATGACTACCAGAACTTCTTCCACGAATGAAATCTATTCTTATTCCGCGGTAATTTCTGAGAACATTCATTATTTTACTTATATACTCCTCATTGAGCTGTGCATCAAGCAATACCAGTAGAGACTGTTTTAATATATCAAATCCTGCGAAAATAAGAATCGCTGCTACAATGACACCAGCAATCCTCTCTGCTGCGGGGAAAAACCTGTACAGCAAAATACCTAAGAATACAACAACCGAGGAGAGCGCATCTGATATGGAATGATAGCCATCTGCCTTTAAACTGGGAGAATTGGTTCTTCTGGAAATGTGTATTTTGTAAATTCCAAGTAACACTGATACTGTGATGGAAAGTGCTGTAATCAAAAGTCCTGTGTTTCTGTTATGGACGTTGCTGGGATGACTGACGGCATGGAAGGCAATTTCCATACCCGCACCCATGACAAGCAGAGATACTACAAGTGAAACGAGGTTTTCAACCTTGTAAAGCCCATAAGGAAAACGCTTGCTTTTTCTTGTGGAAAGGAATATTCCAAAAGCAACAAACATGGAAGAGAGGGAGTCTGTGAATGAGTGTAAGGCATCTGCAAGCAGGGCCTGGCTTGAGGTTGTAACAGCTCCAATAAATTTTAAAAGGGCAAGAAACAGGGTAATGAGGGTTGATATTAATGCAGCTTTGAGTTTTATTCTATCGGGAGGGTTCAACATAAAAGGAGGCAACAGAGTTTATCACAGTATCCGTGTCAAATACTGCAATCAATCCGACTTTGAGGCTATCTGCAAGGTCTTTGGCCTCTTTTTTTCCGAGCACGGATATGGCAGTGGCAAGACCATCTGCAAGATAACCAGAATCTGCTATCACTGTTATGGAAAGTTTCCTGTATTTAAGAGGCTCTCCCGTCAACGGGTTAAATATGTGAGCAAAGATGCTATCGTTTTTTCTCACGTATCTTGTATAATTTCCCGATGTGGCGACGAACTTATCTTTTACATCAATAATTTTAATATAGGAGTTTTCCCACGGACTCTGTATGCCTATTCTCCATTTTTTCCCATT
>JALVLE010000343.1 GCA_027033555.1 Caldifarciminota bacterium
CCTCTTATAAAAAACAACACAGGATAAATTACAAGAGGGATGAGAATAACAAATGGAATAATATTTTTAACAAGCTTGCCATGGAAAATAAACCGTGCAAAAACCGGTAAAATATACAGACCCCCCAGAAATGCAATTAGAGGAAATTCCTGCGCCATTAATCTCATAAACAATTTTACACTTCTCATGACTGCCCTCCTATCTGAATATCCTTACATAAAGTCCTTCTATAGAGACACCATGTTTTTCTCTAAGCACATCAGCCTCTCCTTCAAGTACAATCTCACCGCTATTAATGAAAAACACATAATCAAACAGATGCTCTATTTCTCCTATCAAATGAGAAGATATAATAAAAGTTTTTCCTGTATCAAAGCCACTCTTTAACGCATCTTTAATTCTATGTCTTGACGTAGGGTCTATACCTGAAAGAGGCTCATCAAGTAGATAAAAATCTGCTTCACGAGACAGGGCTATAAGAAGTCTCACCCTTGCCCTGAACCCACGGGATAGATTTCTAATATATTCTCTTTCTGGAATATCAAGAAGTTTTAAGAATTGTCGTTCCCTTTCCCTATTCCAGCTGGAATAAATTCCTGCGAGCGTATCAAGAAACTTTCTCACTTTCATATATTCATATAATCCCTTATCTTCTGGCGAAAAGGAGATTTTTTCTTTCAAGGAACCTGCAATTCGCCTGCCATTTAATAACACCTTCCCCCTCGTGGGCTTTAAAACACCAGCAATAATTTTTAACAACGTGGTTTTTCCCATACCATTGGGCCCAACGACCCCATAAACCATGCCTTTTTTAAAATATGCATTCACGCCTCTTAAGGCTATCTTTTTTCCGTAGCTCTTCCATACATTTTCCACCCAAAGCTCCTCATTCATTTTACAACTCCTTTTTAAATTCCTCTGCTGTAAAACCCAATTTTTCAAGCTTATCTCTGACCTCTTTAACGAAATTGAGTAGATCTTCCTTTTTTTTCTTCTGCAAAAAACCTTCATCAGGGGTTACAAAATACCCTATTCCACGCTTTGTATTTAAAAATCCCTCTTTTAAAAGAAGCGCATAGGCCTTCTGTACTGTATTCGGATTTGCACCGAGCATTTTAGCCATCTCTCTTACAGAGGGAACACGTGCACCTGGCGCAAGCTCTCCTCTATAGATAAGAAACTTAATATAATCCGCAATCTGAAGGTATATGGGTAAATTGTTATCAAACACCATGTGTTTCACTGTCATAGGCATATAATACAGTAATACTAAAGTATTGTCAATTGTTGGTATCAGAAAAACCATACATCATATTTGCTCCTTTCTCCCCACAGATTTACTCAAAAAGAGATTTGCAAGACAAAACACCGATTAATGAAAACCTTGACAATACCTAATTATGATAATATAATTTTAAAAAAGGAGGGAGTAGTAAATGAAAAAATTACCTCGCATATTCTCTCTCATAGTTGCTACTTTTTTATTTGCAAATCTAGAACTTTATGCAAAAAACAATTCTCAAACAAACACAATAAAAAAAGTTAGTGAGCAGAAGAAAACATCCAGAGTATCTCGTGGGGATATGCCAGAAGGCCTACCCATTGTTGTGGAAGTGGAAAATGTCACTGTGCCTCCAAAATTAATTCGTAAAGCAGAGGCAGTTTATCCATCAAAAGCCCGAAAAAAGGGGTTAGAGGGAAAGGTTATTGTTAGAGCTCTCATTGACACACTTGGGAATGTGGAAAAAGTCACTGTAATTAAAAGTACCAATAAAATTTTCAATGAACCTGCAATCAAGGCAGTGAAACAATATAAATTTACCCCTGCCAAAAAGGGGAAAAAGAAAGTAAAGGTATATGTCAGAATACCTGTAGTGTTTAAATTGGAAAAGAAGCTTCCTAAAACCAGAGTAAAGGCTAAAAAATAGAAGTCAGTTCAGATGGACAGTATTCTTTTCATCGGAACGGGCTCGGGTTTTTCCTCACTTCCAAACACCAATCTATTACTTAATTTTAAAAATGTCAGAATACTTATAGATTTTGGCTTTACGGGTTTACATCAAATTAAAAAATTGAGGATAAACCCGAGCTCAATAGATGCTATTATAATTACCCATATGCATTCCGACCACATAGGCGGAATAGAAATGCTTACCTATCTCCTCAAATTTAAATATCACCGCAAAAATACCCTTATTTTACCCCATTTTGAACTAAAATTCATGCTCTGGGATGCCCTTAAAGGCAGTATGAAATACAGTCATGAAGGTGTTATGAAAATGTCGGATTATTTCAATGTTTTCATTGCTGAGAAAAACTCCGCCTACAGAACCATTTTGTTCAAAGGTCACAAATTTACTTTTGTAAAAACCCAGCACGTTCCTGGCATGTTAAGCTTTGGGGTAATATTTTCAATGAACGGGAAACGGGTTTTTTATACCTCGGACACGGTATTTGACCCTGCACTTCTCTTTAATGTAAATAGGAGGTTCGCTCCCTCTCTTATAATACATGATACCAAAACCAATAACAACGAGGATGATGTACATGCGCCTTACAAACAGCTGATGTCACTTCCTGAAAAAACAAAGAGCAAAATGCTGCTTGTCCATTACGACGATAATTTTGAAAAATTCACACCTAAAGAGGATGGTTTTATTGGATTCGCTAAAACAGGAGAGAGTTATACACCCTGAAAATTAAAAGGAACAGGCACAAAAGTAAGGAAAAAAATTATAATTGCGAGGATGCCG
>JALVLE010000344.1 GCA_027033555.1 Caldifarciminota bacterium
ATGTCTTTAAATTCAAAAGGAGAATACATTGAGCCCAGTCTTGGATTTAAATAAACTTCTGCCTTATCAGGTGCTATGCCTCTTGCGGAAAGAAGCTGTGCAAGAAACATATCCATATTGTATTTTTTAATAGCATAAACAGGACTCCTCAATTTCCACCGCATATTTTTAGTTTAATCGCTTATCCATGTGCACACAATAAAAGAGCCACAAGTATTTGAAAAACTGTAAGCATCACTAATTAAACGGTTTTTGAGCTTTTATTTGAATAAACACACACAAGCTTGTATAATGTTAGCAATACGAACAAAGGAGGTGGACAATGATAGAGAGAGAAATAGAAAAGGTCTTGAGAGATGTATATTTCAAAATCACAAAAGAGGGAAGAACAGCACTCAATGAAATAGGACTTACTCCTCCTCAATTTAGGCTCATGACCCATATATATTTTAATGGCCCCATGAATCAGACCACCCTCTCAAAAGATCTTTATCTCGCAAAAAGCACTATCTCTGGAATAGTTGAGCGTCTAAGAAAAAGAAGATTTGTAAAAATGGCAAAAAGAGAAAAGGACCTTAGAAACGAAATCGTAATGCTAACACCAGCAGGAGAGGAAGTAATCAAGAGGGTAATAGACAAACGCGTTGATTATATACACAAGCTTCTTTACGACTTTGACGAGGAGGATAAAGAAAAGCTTCTTGAGCTTTTAATTCAGATGGACGAGGCATCTAAAAAGCTTGAGTAGTACAGATTCAATGAATAAAAGCCTCACCGGAAAGGCTTTAAGTATCATGATACCCTTTGCCCTTATATTTCTTATTTTAGCGCTAAAACCCGCTCCATTTACCAATCTCCTTCAGGGTTTCCTGACCCCACGTATTATAAACGTAATATTTGCTGTTATTCTGGTACAGGTTTTTTCCAGAACAATGAAAACAGGAGGCTTTGACGTAAAACTTCAGACTGCTATACGAATGATTACACGGAGTAAGATCATTGCACTTATCATTCCATCATCCCTTTTTGGGCTTCTCCCAATGCCTGCGGGAGCGCTTGTATCTGCGCCTTTTACCGAAAAAGCTGCGTCTTTTCTGGGACTGGATAGAGTAAAAACTTTTTTTGTCAACTACTGGTTTAGACATGTATGGGAATATTCATGGCCCCTTTATGCTGGTGTAATTCTTGGTGCAGGTATTCTTAAAATATCCATCAGCAAATTTGCCTTTCTGCAATCCCCACTTGTTTTTGCCTCTATTTTTATAGGGCTTGTGCCTCTTTTAGTATGGACAAAGAACCATCCCTCAACAAAGCATGATGATTTTTTGCCATTTGATATTAAAACGGTGACAGAAGTTTTTCTGCCCGTTGTCATACTGTTTTTTCTGGCTCTTATATTTAAAATAAATATCAATCTTTCACTTCTCTTGTCCATTGGACTCATTCATTTGTTAAGCAAAATTCCTGTAATGTCCTTCTTCAAATCTCTCAAAAGTTCCATTTTTTCCTTCACCACTTTGCTAATAATCACTGTTTTGTTTTTAAAAACCGTAATAGATAAATCTCACGCACTTACACCCATTTATAATTTATTAGTATCAAGCGGTATCTCCCCGATAATGGTGGGAATGGGGATAGCTTTTGTTTCAGGATTTTTCACAGGGATAACTCAGGCATCTGTGGGGATCACATTCCCTGTTTTTCTTTCTCTGCTTCAACACAACATTTATCTGGCTCCTTTGCTGTTTACGTCGGGGTTTATGGGGGTAATGGTGTCTCCCTTCCATCTATGTTACCTGACAACAAAAGAATATTTCAAACTTTCCACCAGAGAGACCCATGCTCTTATTGTCCCCTCTGCCATTTTAATGATTATAATTAGCCTCTTTTACGTATTGATATAATCATGAAAGAACTTTTTAGGTGGCTTTTAAAACGAAAACTACAGCTTTTTGCAGGAATTATTATCCTCCTTGTGGTTGACCTGTTTCAGCTCATAATTCCTCTTGTCCTCAGAAAACTTATTAATCTGCTTGAGCTCGGGAAGGCCACTTCTCAGGACATTGTGAAATTCTCATTTTATGTCCTTGCTCTCGCCCTTCTTACCGCTATCTTCCGCTTTTTCTGGAGGCTCTTAATCGTTGGAAACGCGCGAAAAATAGAGGAGGAGCTGAGAAACGCCATATATCAGCACATTATATACCTTTCTCCCTCCTTCTTTAACAAATACACAACAGGAGATATTATGGCACGAGCTACCAACGATATTGATGCTATAAGAATGGCCTCAATAATGGGTATTGTGGGCACATTTGATACAATCTATTATGGTACATTCAGCATTGTGGCCATGTTGAAACTTTCCACAAAACTTGCCCTTTATATACTTATCCCCCTGCCTTTGCTTGCGATTACAATTTTTATCTTCTCAAAGCTTATATACAGATATTTTCAACAAGTGCAGGCAGCATTTTCAGCAATCACCGAAAGTGTGAGGGAAAGTGTAGCCGGCATCAGGGTTATAAAAGGCTATGCCCAGGAAAGAGGAGCCACAGAAGAATTCGCGCACACAAATAAAGATTATTTAAAAAAGAATATGAAACTTGTGAGGGTTTATGGGGGCTTCCAGCCTATAATTAATTTCTTTGCCAGTTTCTCGCTCTTTCTTATTCTATGGCTCGGTGGGAGAAAAACAATACTTGGAGAGATGCAGCTTGGGGATCTTGTGGCTTTCTCCAGTTATATGGGTATG
>JALVLE010000345.1 GCA_027033555.1 Caldifarciminota bacterium
TGTCCAGATTGAATACGGAATTGCTAAAATTTATGATATAGAGGTTTTTTATGCCGTCGGCATGGCGCGCTATCCTTCAATTACAGGAGCACTATCACTATATACAGGTTTTCAGGGATTAAGTGCCCAAAGATATATTCCCCCTCTCAGATTTTACCTGGGGCTTACATCAGGGGTGAGTGTAATAATTACGGGAGAAAATGGCTATTTCTTTACGATTCACGTGACGGCCAGAAGGAGGTTGAGTTCTGTAGCACCCGTGTTTCTTGGTATAGGCCTTCCTTTCTATTTGCGCCCTGATACCCGGTATCTCCAATCAGTGTATATTGGATTTTCAGTGGGTCTATGACAGTGACCTCGGTTCTTCTCTCCCAGCATGCTTTTAAGCATAATTTAAATGTCATTCGTAAAATTGCCGGTAATAAAAAAATAATTTTCCCTGTAAAAGCAAATGCCTATGGTCATGGACTTAGAGAGATGGTGGAAATGTCAAAAAATCTTGTGGATTTCTACATGGTGGCGAGTCTTGATGAGGCACTTTTTATCCAATCCCTGAAGCCCAGTGCTCCTATTTTTATAGATATTCCTCTTATTACAAAAGAAGAGGTTGAGGAGGCAGTGAAAAATGGTTTCAGGATAAATCTCGCAACTGTCTCTCAATTTAAACTTATAGAGGATCTTCCTTCTGAACTCCAGGGCAGAATGGTAATACATGTGGAGATAGACACTGGCATGAACAGGACAGGATTTAAAGTTTATGACATTCCAAAGCTGAACGAATTCCTGTTACAAAAAAGGGGGATAACTGTAGAGGGGGTGTTTACTCATTTTGCCACAGGCAGAGAAAAAGAAGGTGTGGTTAAAGAGCAGTACGCACTGTTTCAGCGTATTCTTAAAATGATAAAATTCCCTTATAAGTATGTGCATGCAGAAAACAGTGCTGCATTGTTGACGGTCAATTTTAAAGAAATGGATTTTGTAAGGCCCGGCATAACCCTTTATGGACTCAAACCTGCTTCTTTATACAATGAAGTGCATCTTGAAAGAGTGCTCTCGCTGAAAAGCAGGGTGGTAGATGTAAAAAGAATAAAAAAGGGAGAGGGTGTGAGTTATGGCTATACATATATAGCAGAAAAGGATACTACAATAGCCACGATACCAGTTGGTTATGGAGATGGATACCCTCGCCATCTTTCCAACAAAGGTTATGTGCTTATACGTGGGAAAAAGGTTAAAATAATAGGAACAATTTGTATGAATCATTTCATGGTTGATGCAGGTGAAATAAAAGATTTGAGTGTAGGGGAGGAAGTGGTTCTTATTGGAAGGCAGGGAGAAAACGAAATTACAGCAGATGAACTTGCTCATCTGGCTGGAACAATAAACTATGAAATTGTTACGCGAGTTTCCCCTTTTCTCCCCCGCTTTATAATAAAATAGGAGGTAAAATATGGATGCACAGAAAAAAGTTATTGAAATACTGAATTATGCCATACGTGTTGAGAAAGATGGACTCATCACCTATCTTAATGCAGCGAGAAAAGCAAAAGATATAGGCGTAAAAAATATGTTTATTTCACTTGCGAGAGATGAATATCATCATATGGAAATCCTGGAGAAAGAGAGGGATCTTTTCCTTGCTGGCAAGCCTTATGAACCTGTTCATCTACCTACATCCGAAATAGAGAAATTGGTCCCAAGAGTGAAAGAAGCCCAGAAAAAGAGAGGAGCAAAGGGGGAAATTTCTGAGATAGAGGTTCTCAATGTGGCACTTGAACAGGAAAAACGCTCAAGAGACTATTATCTCCAGGAAGCAGAGAAATTGCCAGATGATTGCCGTGTAAAAAAACTTCTGTATGATCTTGCCCACATGGAACAGATGCACTATGACCTTATCCTGGCACAGCTTGATTATATAAAGGGTACTGGATTCTGGTTTGATATGCCGGAGTTTACGCTGGAGCTCTGATTTAAGATGCTTCTCGGTGCACATTTGAGCATAAGAAACGGATTGACTGGTATATTTGAACAGTGTGAATATCTTAGATGTAATACTTTCCAGATCTTTGCAAGGAACCAGCTCAGATGGAATGTGCCTCCACTTAAACATGAGGAGGTTGAACTTTTTAAAGAGTTTTTAGAAAAGCACGGCATAAGCAAGTTTGTTGTGCACGCTTCCTATCTTTTAAACATCTCCACGCTTGATGATGAAAAATGGCAAAAGAGTGTGGAGGGGCTTGTGATTGATCTTGAAAGGGCTGAGTTGCTGGGAGCAGAGGCTCTTGTTTTACATCCGGGTTCACCCAAGACGCCAGGAGTGAGGGGAAGAGCCATCTCTCGGGCTGCTGTTGCGATAAACAGAGCACTTGAAATGTCTGGTACTTTTAGTGTAAGTGTGGCTGTAGAAAACACAGCAGGCGGAGGCAATTCTCTTGGAGGAAATTTAAATGAAATACTGAGTATTATTGAGAATGTGGATTACAAAGAGAGAGTGGGGGTGTGTCTGGACACTGCACATGCTTTTCAAAGCGGGTACACTCTTGATAAGAGGTTCTTGAAAGAATACCTTGATATGTTTGGAGACAGGGTCTATGTCATTCATCTCAATGACTCAAAAACCCCACAGGGCTCAAAAAGAGATATGCATGCAAATATAGGAGAAGGGTTAATCCCGCTGGAGTTTTTCAAAGCAGTCCTGAATGAAAAAAGTTTTTATAAGGTTCCAAAAATACTTGAAACTCCTGGTGGGCT
>JALVLE010000346.1 GCA_027033555.1 Caldifarciminota bacterium
CCACTACATAATGCACAGGTGATGCCTTATCACCTTTTGACATCTTAGATACTTCACTCCATTCAAGTGTAACTACTGTATCTATTAGCCAGATTCCACTAATAGGATAAATTAATTCTGGAATTGGCATTTCTCTTGTTACCAATACTCTCCCATCCTGGGTACTAGACTCTGGCTCCCCTTCATTGAACATAAATCTGGTGAAGTGTAATTCACTTGTATCACTCCTTATTAAATAAAACCTTACATATATTAATACGCCACTTCCACTCAATTCACTTGTCCCAGCCATAGAAATCCTTATGTAGTTTTCCTGCACGTTGTATGTAGGTTGTCCCCATACTGAGACTATACTACTCTCAGCTACTGCATCTATTGCCTCAATTACTCCAATATCATACCTAATCTCCGTTTGAAATGAGTAAATTCCCATTCCACTAACATCACTCACCATTACCGGTATCTTTAGTGTGTCATCTACTCTTCCACTTGTATCCGGTATCCACACATGCACTACCGTAGAGAACAACAAATTGAATGGTCCTGTTAAAATAATTCCTAATAAAACCTGTTTATATGCAATATACATAAACTTTTGGATAATCTTCATAAAAATATTTCTAAAAGTAATTATGGGGGCATAAGTGATGCTTGACTTATGCCCCCTATTTTACTTTATTTCGAATTACCTAAGAATACTATTTTCTTGATAGCCCTAAAACGATCAGATTCCATGATACAGAAATACGTACCCTCGGCAACTTTTTGATTCCTGCTATTAGTTCCATCCCAAGTCACTTTATAGCTACCCGGTTTGACTTCCTTGTTTACAAGTGTTTTAACCTTTTGACCACTTACATTGTAGATACTAATAGAAACATTGCATGTATATGGCACAGAATATTTTATCAATACATCCGATCTTGATGGGTTGGGGTATCCATCAGATAGCCCGAAATTAATGGTTTCTCCAATAGTTAACTTCGCTTTCGGGTTACCTCTATAACTCGTTTCGTTAAGTACAATATCGTTTAGAGTAATTAATTCCACTCTTCCATGATCGGCGTTTGCGTTTACCTTTATTTTAATATACCCAATCGTACCATCACCATTTATAGAAGAAGCTCCGGCCATAGCAATGTATAAATCATTTTGATGAATGTTATATGATAAATCGAAGTCTTGGCTGAGCTCTCCTTTTGAGACAGATATAGGAACAAATATTTGGGGGTCAAATGGCATACGAATATTAAGAGAGAAAACATTCTTTGCATTCTTTATCCTTATAGGAATGTATAATGTATCTCCAGGTGTTCCATTTATATCCTGTAACAGAATCTCGCCTCTCGGTATGTCATTGTATTTGGAAGGTTTCCCATTCGATGACCAATTATGACTAACATCTCCATAAATAATCGCAAAATAGTCTTGGCCGATCTGATCAGACGTAAGAGGAGGGTAAACTATACTATCAGGTGCTGATGACCAGTTATATGAATTTAGAGGAAAACTTTTTGGACAGAACCTCCAAAAATGTAGAGAGTCTTCCATCACTGGGAACTTATTTATCAAATGAACACTGTATCGTAAAATGTAAGAGGCATCAAATGCTGCAACTGAGCCATTACCACTGACATCAGCAGCGATTTTCTGTATTGGATCTAGATCGATAAGTCCAACTGTGTATCGCAATATTAATGAGGCATCGTACGCGGAAATTGTGGATGAACCGACATCAGCTATTTTCTCTGGCTTTATAACACAAGAATTACCATAGTCTTCTTGGACAGAATAAAATCCTTCTTGATCTGTAATCGTGGCAGCAGTTCCGTTTACTAGGATTTGAGTATTAGGAACAGGTACATTGGTAAAAGCATATGTTACATGACCAGAAATTTCGTACACATTTGGTAATACGACAAATACACCACCATCAGGCATACTTGGAGGATTTCCCTCGTTCAGAAGGAGGTGTGTTATGCGTATCTCTGTAGAATCACCAACTTGGGCACTGGGGTTCACATAATAACGAACCCACATTAGATCTCCCCCACTATTTAAAGGAGTAGCTCCTGCCATTGAGGTTAAAATGCACGTATCAGTAATGTTAGAGGTGAGATTCCAGGAAGATGTTATAGAACCTTTATTAATTGTAAGAGGTATTAGCAATGAGGTATCAACACAAATATTTATTTCTACTGAATATACATCTAATCCGGAAACATCTGCTATGATTATTGGTATGTCTAAAGTATCACCCACATGACCAGTAGTATCATCAATCCAAACACGAATTACATTAATCGTAACTTCTGATGATTGAGACCAAGCCCCTACATTTCCGTGGGAATCTTTACCTCTTGCTTTAACAAAATATGTCCCTGGTGCGTCCCATATGTGCGAAGCATTATTGGGTTGTCCACTTGGATAAGGTCCTATCCAATCACTCATAGAACCATCACCCCAATCAAACTGTACATATACTTGGTCTCCATCCGGATCCGTAACCGTAGAACTGTACGTCAAACTCTGACCAACATTTCCACTCGATGGTCCACTCGGTATTGAGGCTGTTGGCGGTTGATTTTGCAAGATATAGTCAGCATGTATATTATCAGCTTCTATTACATCGTCACTGCCTCCGATACCAAAATACCCGCCACTTAACGGATTACTCGGAACCCCGCTACCCAATAATTGACCATCTAAATACCCATATACGGTATCTCCCCTTACCTCTAATTT
>JALVLE010000347.1 GCA_027033555.1 Caldifarciminota bacterium
TTTAGGGTTTCCTCTCAGGAAAAGGAAGGATGCTCCCCAAACCTATGCGGTGCCCACCGTTCGTAAGAAAATTACACCCAGGTTACCCAAGGTCACAACCGCTCCTTTCGTCCCAGAACCAATTCTGGATATGCAGAACTATGAACACATTCTGTCGATAATCAGCAATATGGCCAAAGTAATGGAAAGAAGCCCACGGGCTTTCAAGCAAATGCGGGAAGAGGACTTACGGCAACATTTCTTGGTTCAGTTGAACGCCCAGTATGAAGGACAGGCCACGGGGGAGACTTTTAATTTTGACGGGAAAACTGACATCCTTATTCGCGTAGAAGGCCGGAACATTTTCATTGCAGAGTGTAAGTTCTGGAGAGGTCCTCAATCCTTTAGAAAAGCGATTGATCAACTGCTTGGCTATACAAGTTGGAGGGACACGAAAACAGCGTTGCTCATTTTCAACCGGGGGAAGCATCTTTCCCATGTCTTAGAACAAATCCCGAAGATTGTAAAAGAACATCCCAACTTTAAACGGCAACTTTCTTATCCTTCAGAAACGGGGTTCCGGTTTATCCTCCACCATCGGGACGACCCCCATCGGGAGTTGATTTTGACAGTTTTGGTTTTTGAGGTGCCTAAATGATTCATCTCTCAGAATTCATATCTCTGGATTGGCTGGCAATCAGCATCCTAGGCCGCCTTACGCAATGCGCTCTTCCCCAAGTTCTTCCACGGAGAGATCTGAAAGAGTGACATTTCCGTATCGTGCAGGGAGGGTAAAAAGATGAAGTTTACGATGTATCTTTTGAAGTCTGATATCACTACACATGAGGAAGCTCTAACAGTACCTGCTAACCATGGCGAGAAATATGTAAAATATGAAAGAGAATGTGAAGGCCATTCACTAACATTGATCATCACTTACAAAACACCTCAAATTCCTTCATGGTGGGAATTTATTCAACACCATTTCGCATTACCATCCATAGAAACAGGGGATAACTGCTATCAACCTGGAGCATTGCTTTTCCTGAACATAAGTACAGGAAACGGAACATCTCGTTTCTGTGCTTTTACCTTTGGATATGGACGGTTCTTGTTACGACAAGACAGTTATGAAAAAGATTTTGGCCTGAGAGTGGTCCTCAATCTTGTAAACCCAAACCAAATCCGCTCCCTTACCGCTAAAACTTATGACGACCTAGTAATCGCAAAAAAGATACAAACCAGTCAAGATACTGGGCTTGCAATCTTTGGTCTGGATGTTACCCGTGATTTACTTCGTACAGTAACCGGCACCCCTCGAGATCGAACCATTGCAAAACGTGTGACAGGCAAAGACTCTTTGACATTTAGTGCTGAAATTAACTCTTTAGAGGAATTAGTAGAAAGATGTAAAACTTTCTGGGAAGCATATCATCGTCCCCTTCCAGAAGAATTCTCGTGGGTGGATAATATTCGCGAAGTGCGTGACCCCCAACTTATTGAAGAGTTGGATCGACTCTTGATTACATCGCTCAATCAAAAAGAAACAGAACGAATGTTTCTTGCTCCACCCGAAATTTTGGATTGGTATGACATAGAGTACTTCTCCATCCAGGGCACACGCACAATTCGTTATGAGGATTTAGATATTGAGCAGTATCTTAATAATCTCCCCTCTTCTAACAAAAGTTTCACCATAGAGCAAGTAAAGAAAAGGAAAGTGAAAGCCTATACTTCTGATGGGCACGAAAAACAGTGGTCTCTCTACAAATCTCTCATTTTTGAGACTGAACGACAAGGTACTTTGTATGTGTTGCTCGAAGGAAAATGGTTTGCAATTGAGCAACATTTTGCCCAACAGATTCACCAAGCCTTACAAAGTATCCCACATTCTAGTGTCCCCTTGCCTTCTTTGCGGCCCGGGCAGAAAGAAGAGGATTACAATCGAAGCGCCGCAGACCCTTCCGTAGGATTGTATAATTTTGATCTTCCCTCTCTCCGTATCCGACCTTCTGGAGCACGGGATTCTATTGAATTTTGCGATCTATTGTGGGTGCCTCAAGGTCAGAATCAGTTAACGGAGATCATCCATGTTAAAAAACGCTATAGATCCTCTATCCTAAGCCATCTATTCTCACAGGGGTTAATTTCTGCGCAGGTCTTTCTACAAGATCGAGAGTACAGAAATGCTTTGCGCCACCGCGTATCCTCACAGTATCCTTCCCTGAATATAGCGATTATCCCGCTCACCCGCCCGAATGCCGCTCGATACAGAGTTGTGTATGCAGTAGTAG
Source organism: Caldifarciminota bacterium (assembly GCA_027033555.1). Lineage (GTDB taxonomy): Bacteria > Hydrothermota > Hydrothermia > UBA1063 > CAJXJZ01 > CAJXJZ01. The sequence continues at coordinate 2,274 of JALVLE010000347.1, forward strand.
GCGTGAAAAACGCGAATTCTCTACAGGATGCCTTGCCGTTTTTTAGCCAAGTAAATCTAAGCAACCATGCTGCCCAACTCCGCCTCTTAGGATTTGAAGTCGCTTACAAACTGATACCTTGAAAAATTGAGATCGCCGCTCGGCAGGCAAATCAATGGCCCCATACCTCAAACGGTCCCACCACCGCCGTTCCATCCGCCTGAAAGGCTACGATTACACCCAACCCGGCGCGTACTTCGTCACCATTTGCACCCACGGCCGGGCAATGCTGTTCGGCCGGGTAGTGGATGGCGAGATGGCGTTGAACACTTACGGCGAAATCGTGCGCGAAGAATGGTTCCACACGGCCCAGGTGCGGCCCTATGTGGAACTGTTCCCCGACGAATTCGTAGTCATGCCGAACCACATCCACGGCATTGTGTGGATTGTGGACGTAGGGGCACGGCGGCGCCGTGCCCCTACCCGGGA
>JALVLE010000348.1 GCA_027033555.1 Caldifarciminota bacterium
CTCTTTTTTTTCTGCAAGATATAGCGTCTTACAATAACATACACCACTTGCATCTTTCCTCATTCCCCGGCGCCCTTTTTATTTTGACCAACCAATACCCCCTTCGGGAAGGTTATTTTGAGGAAAGGCGCAGGCTTGATTTTTCGGAATAGATAGTGTATAATTTTGACATAACGCGGGGCCGTAGTTCAGCCTGGTTAGAACGCCGGCCTGTCACGCCGGAGGTCGCGAGTTCAAATCTCGTCGGCCCCGCATTATAGTATATGAATGTAATTGTAGCTCTTATTTTCTCAATCACTCCAGGATCAATAGGTGCAGGTTTTGTTCTTGGACAACCTACAGGGCTCTCCTTTTCATACATAATTTCACAGGAAAATTTTTCTCAATTTGCTGTTGCCTGGGCTATACCTGGGAGATTTCATGTAAATGCGGACTTTTTATTCCAGTGGGATTTGAAGCCAAATACAGAAGATTTTGAAATGGAGTTACCTGGAAGATTTGCGTTTTATACAGGACCTGGTGTGAGTTTTGAAATAGATGCCAATTCAACGAGTTATATTGGGTTTAAGGCTGACCTTGGACTGCGCTACGAGTTTAAAGGGACCCCCATTGACGTTTTTATTGAAGTGAATCCTGGAATAAGGCTTTTACCAAATACTACACCACTTATGGAAGGCGGAATTGGGGGAAGGTTTTATTTCTTTAGGACCCATTAGTACCCATTAGCATTAAATGGGTGGTACACTCTGCGTTATACCCGCACGTTATTCCTCAATCAGGCTTCCTGGAAAGCCGCTATTACTACTGAAAAATATCCCGATTGTAATGTGGGTTTATAGAGCTGCTATTGAAAGTCAGGCTTTTGATAAAGTCCTTGTAGCAACCGATGACAAACGGATAAAGGATACAGTGGAAAAGTTTGGAGGGGAGGCAGTTTTAACTTCAGAGACACACAGGACAGGGACAGACAGGGTCTGGGAGGTGGCCTCCTCGTTAGATTATGATATTGTTGTTAATCTACAGGGAGATGAACCTTTTATAAAACCGGAGATACTAAGAGTACTGGTAGAAAACATAAATCTACACAAAGATGCAGATATTGCTACTCCTGTAAGAAAGGCCAGAAATATTGAGGAGGTTCTCTCTAAATCAACTGCTAAAGTTGTAATTGATAAGGAAGGTTTTGCGCTCTATTTTTCAAGAGCACCTATCCCTTATCCGAGAGATAACGAAATGAGGCCAGAAGATTATTTTTTGCACGTTGGCATTTATGCCTACAAAAAGAAGGCCCTTAAGCACTTTGTACATCAATTTTCTCCGGTTATAGAGCGTATAGAATCTCTTGAGCAGTTGCGTGCCCTTTATCACGGTCTTAAAATTAAGGTGGTGGAAGTGGAATATAATGGTGTCTCCATAGATACAGAGGAAGATTACAGAATGGCTAAAAAAATAATAGGAGAAGATTATGATTGGTATTCAGGAAATAATAAGAGCTCTTGATATGCGAGGCGCAAAAGAGGTGATACTTGTTGCAGGCGCGAGGCCTGCGGTCAAGTTGAAGCAGGGTATTGAATTCTTTAATTCTGTCCGAATGAAGCCAGATGATGTAAAGAATCTTCTGGTCAATCTCAAACAACGCTCAAATCTTGTAAACAAGCCACTTGGAACAAAAGGTAATTTTTCTGTGGGGATTCCCGGGGTTGGAAGGCTTCAGGTTTTTTATTCGGTTCAGAGAGGGTCTTACATGGTAGCTGTAAAGAAAGTTAATGATATGCCCCCCTTTCTCCGGGAAATTCTGGCTAATCCCCGTGACAGAGACAGGATACTTTCCATTTTTCGTGAACCAGTAGGTTTTTTAATAATACAGTCTCCTTCCGAGACCATGATATATAATTTTGTAGCCGCTGTTTTGACAAACATTTCCAAATACAATAAATATGTTATTCACACCATTGAAGACCCCATTACTTACATACTCAAACATGATCAGTCTCTCGTGTTACAGACAGAGGTGGGACAGGATATTGAGAGCATAAAGGAAGGTCTCAAGGTGGCAGAGTATATTAATCCCGATATACTGTACGTATCCAGATTGTCCTCTCCTGAAGAGCTTTCTGAACTTTTACCCATTATAGAAAGGGGCAATATGGTTATTTTACCAGTAATATCTGCAAGCCTGGAAGCAGCATTTGTGTTTTTAGAAAGATTATCAGAAGATCCATCCCTTTTGAGAAACACGCTTGCTCTGTTCTTAAGGGCCTGTTTCCATCTTGCTGAGTCAGACATGGACAAGATAGAGGTTAAGATTACAGAGATAACCCCTGAATGTAGAGAAAGTCTTAAGAGGGGAGATTACACAAAACTTTTTAATGGGTAAGGTAGTAGGTTTAAAGTGCGTATCCTGCGGGAAGGTTTATTCCCCTGAGAGTGGAGTATTCACTTGTCCTGATTGTGGACCTTATAAAGGCACACTTTTTGTGCTTTACGATTATGATAAACTAAAAAAAACACTGAATCGCAGAAATTGGGTGCAGGATAATCTACCAGGACATTATAGGTATATAAGGCTATTACCTTTTGAGGATACTTCTCTTATCCCTCCGCTCCAGGTGGGAATGACACCGCTTATAGAAAATAAGAGGCTCAGCTCAAAATACAATTTTCATATACTCCTGAAAGATGATACACGAAACAGCACATTAT
>JALVLE010000349.1 GCA_027033555.1 Caldifarciminota bacterium
ATGTAAACACTGGTTTAGGAGGGTATATTTCATATTTTGATGTGGACAGCGGATTTGTTTCACCTCTTAATTTTGGTGGACTCCTGGATTTTGACAATAAGAGAAAAATTGCAGCCAGCCTCCAGTACATAACCTCTACCAGCATAAGGAATAAATCCGCAATTTTTTCATTTAATTTATGGGGTCATAATACCTGGAACAAAAAAGATAACTCTTTAATATATAAAGAATACAGCGTTCAGGGGAACATGTATTATCTCCCAATGGTAGGTGCTCTACTCTTTCAAACAGGAGACCTGAATTTCCTTGGACTTAATGATAATTCATATAAACTTTTTGCTCCGGGTATAGGCTATTTTATTTCCTCATGGAAGCAGGTAATAATGTACGTTTTAATTGGTAAATATCTTGGTGGGAACTTTTTGAATCCTCATCTGACATTGAAAGTAAGTCCTTTTGGAATGAATACCGGAATAGATGCATATTACGTAAGAAGTGTTCTGGACAGTGTGGGAGTAATTAATTTCTACGGTGAATATAGAACCCCTGTTTCTCACCTCTTATTGAAACCATCTGTAATTTATACAAATGATTTCAGACAGAATACGCAAGACCTGGATTTTAATATTGTCTTTGTATATGAACCTGGCTATCTGAAGGGTATTTATCTTGCTTATCAAAAGAGTCTGGAAAAGATAAGTAACAGATGGAACACCCTATCAGGTAAAATCATCTTAAAATTTAAATGGGGTTTTAAAGTAATGTAAAAACGTGCAGACGGTATTAAAGACCATATAGGCAGAGCAACCCAAGTTTTTTAGAGTAACCTCCTGGGATTGCATCAATCATAAAGATTGCTGGCGTATGTAATTTGTATGTAATAGATCGTATGTTTACAGAGGACCCCCTCAGTATATATCTGGAAAAGGTTTAATATTAAAGACAAAGTTTATTACACCAGGCATTTTTCAGATAGCGTGTTTAGAGATGTGCTCAAGTTCATTAAAAACATAAAAAGACATCGCCAGGATGGAAGGTAGCTTTTAATTAGTTGGGTATCCTGCATTTTAAGGTTTGAGGAAACATTCTGGCTCTCGTTGCAATTATTTTTGAGGAATTGTAGGATATTTATTTTTACGCATAGATCAGAATTTTTGTTATAGAGAAGAGAGGTAAGGAAAAGTGCGGTAAAAAGATAATAAAAGGTCTTGCAATTTCCGGAAAAGTTGAGGGATATTTTTTGACAACAGGAGTTGTGTGTAATTATGTGAAGGATAAGTGAAAAGTTCTTTACCTGTCGGCTTCGGTTACTGCGCATTGTATAATCCTACATCAAGAAGTATTACCTGTTAGTTGTCCAGTGAATGGAATCAATTCGGATAAGTTTTTTTGTTTGTTAAGTTTTACGATTCCTCTCTTTGGTTTTATAATCTTCTTGTGACTCTGGGAATCTTACTGGAACTATTTTTTAAATTTTTCAAAATTGGTATTGTTGGGTTTGGTGGGGGATGGGCGATTTTGCCCATTATTGAGAGGGAGGTGGTTCAAAATTCTCACTGGCTTTCACCTCTTGAATTTAACGACCTTGTTGCAATTGCAGGTTCAACGCCGGGCCCTGTTGCTGTAAATGCAGCAACCTATATAGGCTTTAAAATGGCAGGTTTACCTGGTGCTATTTTTGCAACACTCGGTGTTATTACTCCGCCTTTTGTAATTATTCTGCTTATATCACTATTTCTGAGAGCCTATATTAAGGCAAAAATAGTGAGATATCTTCTTCTTGGCTTAAAAGGGGCTGTGCTTGGGCTTTTGATTTTAGCCTTTTATTCTGTTTTCAAAGGTGCCATGATGAATCTTACTGCCTTAGCTCCCAAACTGGTACTTGGCAGTATTACGCTGTTTGTGATATTCAGTGTGTTTTTTCTCAAATGGCATCCCATGCTTTCTCTAATTGTGTCAGGAATTATAGGGATTGCAGCAGGTTTTATTGGGCTCCTTGGGTAAAACTACCATTTTTTCTTAACCCACCCTCTATCACAGAGTGCTTTGTAAGGGCATGAGTTACATATATTCTTTGCTTTTTCCTGTGGTACAGGACTAAAGGGTATTTCAGGATTCAAGATTTCTTTTATTATGGTTTTTAGTGCAAACTCGTAAGACTGTTGCTTTTTGTGTGTATCCATTGAGAATTCATTTATAAAATGTTCGGTATTTATTTCTCTAATACTCCATATCTGCGCCTTTATCTTTTCATACGGTATTTTTTTTCTCCAGTGGTAGAGCATTGTGTATAAGGGAAGTTGAAAGGACCTTATTATGGTGTGCCATTTATCCCTATTGTTTTCATCAGGAAATTCTCTCACCTGAGGGACTCCTCTGCGGCCTGCTTCACTACCTGTCTTATAATCAATTATAAAAACAACATCATCCTGCATATGAATTCTATCAAATTTGCCAACTATGTTAACCTTTGTATATTCATCTATTTCTAATTTATGGGGCATTGTAAATTCAAGTTCCAGTATCTTTACTCCATTGAATTCTTTCATATGTCTTTCAAGGAGGCTGTGTAGGGCGTATCTTACCTGTTCCTTCTGTATAAAGAGTTCGTTACTTGTTTCATCCTTAAAGTGTTTTTCTATAAGGTTATCAATCCTTTTATATTCTGTTTCTATATCAGATATTCTGTATTC
>JALVLE010000350.1 GCA_027033555.1 Caldifarciminota bacterium
ACCTTACACCAGCTTTTGAAGGGTGGCCCATGTATGGTTATAATAATTTTAATAATTTTAGCAAAAGGGAGGCATGGAAATGAAAAAAAGAGACGCAAAAATCATAGCTGCTATCATAAGCATCTTATTTTTCTCACTTATACATCCCGTATATGGCAGAACAAAGACAAACACATCATCTTCTATAAAGATTATGGACATTAATCTACTTGATGGAAATGAATTCAATATGTATATCTCTAACTACGGCAAATTCGGCCAGTCCCCTCAGGGAAATTCCGGTGCCTGGTGGCCGTCAAATAGAAGGCTTGAAACCTACATTTTCGGTGCAGGCCCATGGGTTGGGGCTATTACCAAAGATGGAGACACAGTGGTTACATTCTTCTATAATCCCGGCCCCGGTGGGTCAGAGGGTGTACCTGCACACATAGCAGATCCCAACAATCTTTTGGATTACAATGCTGCACTTGGAGATCCATATGACAGGGTTCACATATACGGTAAGACAACTGAGCAGGGCTATGAATGGCCATTGAAGACGCAATCTGGGGAAGACAGTGTAGTTTCCAATATGGACTCTTATGAGGCGTTTATGGACATTGCTCCGGAGTATCAGGAATCTGGTTCAAGGCCATTAGGGCTTTACATAGTTGAGCAGACATATCAATGGGCTGTTCCCGGGTTAGACAACATTGTATTCAACATTTATGAGATAAAGAACATAAGTGGAGACACTTTATATAACGCATATGCTGGTGTGACTTATGATGATGATATTGGCAATGAAGCTGGCACAAATGCAAACGATCTTGTGGGATTTGTTCGTTCTTATGATTTTCCTGATGATACATTAGGGCCTGTGCAATTAAACTTAGCTTATCAGTACCAGACGGAGCCGGAGCCGGGATGGATTGGAGTAGATGGGCATGGTATGCCTGGTGTAATAGGTAGTGTATTTCTTGAGTCTCCGCTTGCCACTGACACAGTTGTTATATGGGATACTATAGGTACGCATGTTGGTCCAGATACTGTATTACCGGGTGAGCCTCTTGGGATGACAGCGTTTAAGATATTCACAATAGCCATAGATCCCACGAGCGATCCTGAGAGATACAGTATAATGGCCGGGTATGATCCTCCCGATGTAGGTGGTGCATATAATCCATATATGGACGATGTTTATGGGCCAGGTGATAAGAGATTTATTCAGGTATCTGGTCCTTTCACCATGGCCCCTGATGAAAAGGTCAGATTGGTGACTGCGGTCGTTATTGGTAGAGATACCATGGATATTCTTCAACAGGCAAGAAAAGCAATTTTAATATATAAAAATCATTTCATAGGGCCACAAGTACCCTACTCGTCACAATTATACGTAAACTCCAGAGACAACAAAGTCTATCTCTGGTGGAACAGTGAAGCTGAACTTTCTGAAGATACTTTCTATTATGCAGTACACGGAACTAATCCGGCTTATAGATTACATGACTTTGAAGGTTATCTTATTATGAGAAGCATAGACCTGGTAAAGTGGGACACATTGGCAATATACGATATCCAGGATGGCATCACGAAAATTTATACTGATAGTCTATACTCACCTGATTTAAACACTTGGGTTTATACAGACTCCATTTTTCTTGGCCACGATAGTGGTATAAGACATTACTATATTGACAGCCTAAATCTTGAACCCGGTATTGTATATCATTACGCACTTATCCCGTTTGATCTAAATTACGGCGATTATTATGTAACTGGAGATGATACTGTAGGTACAAAGGCTTTCAGTTTAAAAGGAACACCATCCGTAACTTCAGTAGCGGTTTTAGAAAACAAAGGGCAAGCAAGATGTGAATCCAATTATGAAAAATTCGGAAAAGAGAATATATTTAAATTTAACGGAATTATCTCTTTTACCTCTGATACCTCTCTTGCTCTTGATACATTTAAACTTGTATTCAGTCTGGATGGGATAACTGACAGCATCTACAGTCCTTCTTCTCCAGTTTTTCCTATTATAACACTGAAGGTAGTTGACAAAAACAACAATGTTTTATACACTTTACCTGGCTCAACTCTGTTCTGGACAGCTGTAGATACTACTGCTACTACATATGTTGCAAACTTTCCACTGGATTTAAACGGATGGTCATTCTTAAATCCCCATTTTGTCTGGAAATCAAATTTATTCGCATCTTTTTACAGCATTCCAAAAGAACTCTTCGCTACCACTACCTCTGATTCTACAACCTGGAAAATAGCGAGAATATCTACCCAATGGTTTCCTAACGAAGACACAACTTACTGGAATTCAAATATATCCAACCCGGCAAGTTTTGTTACACCAGCAAATTACATAATAAAATGGGTTTACAATGCCCGCGGGGATTCTATAACCCTACAGGTCTATGATGCCACAAGAGGCATATATGTGCCTTATAATCCTGAGATTACCAAAGAAAATTCCCCCTATGGATGGGCCTTCATTCAAGGGGTTACCGGCGATCCACGCTTTGGAGCCGCAGAATGGATACCTTCAAACGCGAATACAGGAATCTCGGGTATTTATGCAATAAAGTTACCCGGCTCAAGGCCTCTGGAATTAACGAATTTTGGAGGAAATGCTTCACCACCACCCAATGGAACCGAATGGCATATAAACACTTATGTAACAGATTCAAC
>JALVLE010000351.1 GCA_027033555.1 Caldifarciminota bacterium
CTATCATCTCATAACCTATTGATTGCCATACAGTAAAAAAATTACCTCCAATAGCTCTTTCAACAAAATATGGGATAAGCCCTAAAACAAAAAGAGATACAAGGGTGGATAAAAAAGCAAAACATAGATACAATCTGCATCTTTTATGGCTCATGGCATCAAATAGCACCTCTCTTAGCATCATAAACTCGTTGAGTGTTTTCCCTTTTACAAACTTTTTAAGGTATTCTGGCAGGAAGAATATTACAGAATAAAGCAACGTTATAACGACTATGACAAAAAGAGCATAGATATAAATACCTTTCATAATTCCCTCAAATGTATCCTTTAAAATATAGGAGAAGGGAATGGCGTAGATCAGAATACCGCTGAAAGTTACAACACCTCTCAAAAGCAAATAAGACGTGGCCTCTCCTGCCCCTACACCAAATCGGGTAAGATAATATACCTGCACAGGGAGACCACTCAGCTGAAAAGGTGTAATTGAAGCAAGAAAAATTCCGATTACTATGGTTTTAAAAGACACAAATACATTTAACCGGTGTTTTCCAATTGCAGAAAGCAAAGAAAGTTTGAGTGAATCAAAGAAAATATACACCCCCCACAATGTGCTCAACACCACCATGTATTTAAAAGGGACTGCAAGAAGAATTCTCAGGCTATCCTTTTTTAAGGTTAGTAGATAAAATACCCCAAGTGAAAGTATGAGCAGGAATATACCATAAACAATGAGTTTTTTGTTTAACGGGATGCGGTCACTTTCTGTCATTTAAATAAATCAATTTAAAACTTTCATTTTTGTGTAACTTTCTTGATTGCAAAAATAAAATATACATCCCATCCGGCATGGGAGGTATAGAAAGAGTATTATACCCTCGTTCTACTGTTACATCCTTTGTGAATACAACGCTTCCCATAACATTGATAATCCGTATCTCCAATTCAAGCGGTAAAGTAAATAGTGAATAAAGGAGAAGCTCTCCATCATGTATAATGTTGCCTAAAGGCACCACAGGGAAATCTCTCTTTGGAGTAAAGTATCCGGTATCAAAAACATCCACCTTGCCATCAGAACTTACTATAAGAAAGCCTTCTAAAGCAATAATGCTTCCCCCACCCGTGCCAATAAATGTAGAGACCTGAGTCTCATTATTGGCAAAATCCACCACAACAATGCGCACATCCTGTGCACCATATGGCCTCTCCAGAATGTACAACGTATCTGGGGAAAAGCACGTCAAACTTAAAACAGAACCATACCCCATAAATTCTCTTTCCGCGAGCAAATTCTCAAGGTTTATCCTGCGGATTCTGTATTCATTCGTTGCGGGGTACACATAAGGGACATATAAAATACTTTCACAAATATAAGGCTCATAGAGGGTGAACAACCCTGCCCCAGCTGCTATTTTAAGCGTATTAATCTCATGCAAGGCTGTGTCTTGCATATGGATAAAAATATTTCTCATACCCGTATCCCTCGTAAAAACCAATATATCATTGTTGTATTTTTTAATGTAGAATATCCCTTCCCCAGGATAGCCACGTTTTTCTTCCTCTGAATCACTTATTAAGTTGTATCTTATTAATGAATCGTGTCTCATAAAATAGAGGTTTCCACTCAATAATACAAACGGAATATTTACATCTTCAGCGATTATTTTCCCTTCTGAAACATTATAAATAGAACCATCTGCAAGTAAATAATACATACCATTCTCGCCCATCTGGAAATATTTTACTTTAAAGGTATCAAAGGTTCTGAAAGATACGGAAAAAGGGTTTTCAAAGAGGGAAAGAGCGGGATGACCTCCGAATATAAGCTTCAATGTATCCTGACTGCCGGACAGAAATATTACACCTCTTATATGAGAGTACCTCTCCTGCATCAGGCTATCTGTAAGGACTCCATCATAATTCAAAAGATATAATACTGTATCAACCTGGGCTATATCTTTTATCCTTACATTTTCTATAGAATCAACAGGTCCAATTAGGGTATCGCTCTGTAGGCGAAATATATAAGTAAACCTATCTGCGCTGAGCCAGATGTTGTTTCTCACCCTGTTTATATAATAAAACTCTCTACTTAAGTCATGATAAAGCAGCTTGAAATGGCAAATAACACCACACCAGAGCATATAAACTCTCTCATCTCTTGTTAACACGTACATGGTATCTTTATATACTCTTATGTTCTCGGGACGTCCGGCTTCAGGCTCAACAAGTAATGTATCCAGAATAAAACCAGTACTGGTAAAAATGGGCTTTAACACAAGAAAGGTGTCTGAAAACCTTTTATAACCCGCAATCAAAGAATCTGAAATCACATGCGCCCCTGTTAAAGAAAACCGCCAAACACTTTCTTTTTTTAAGTCTGCATAAAAATCGTTGCCAAATAGCCAGAAACCCTTTCCTTTTTCAAAATATGCAGCATTTCTCGCTCCTTCCGCCCTGTACACTGAATGCCCTTTTTTATCAAAAGCCTCTATATACGTATTAAGTTCACCGAAACGTCTTGCAAGTATCCATAGAGTATCCTCCTCTACCCACATATCCAGCAACACATCTTCAGTACCTGAAAAGAGCTTCCCATTTTTAAATACAGCATGTACTGTGAGTGTATAAATGTCTTTTCCCTGTGCTCTTATTTTTTTAATAGGACCGGTAAAAACGGTAGACACTTTTATTAGCGCAAAAAATAAAATAACAAGAGCGTTCATTTTATTAGACCGAGCTCCTTTCTGGCCTCCTGTGCCAGTGCATCATTTTTCCGCCTTTTTATAATGGATTTATAAATTGATACGGCTTTATTTTTGAGCCCCAGGGTGTATAAAAGACGTGCAGCATTTAAGCCTCCCGTATCGCCCCACTGCCCATCTTTTCTATGAAATTTATAAACCCTCAAGAAGTATCCTCCTGCAATATCAAAAAGAGAGTCCTGCATATAGGCTGTACCAAGCCAGTACTTTAACTCCGCCTCCTGTGATAGGTCAAGATAGCCCTCTATTTTTTTAAGTTGAACAATTGCAGAATCTGGCTTTCCCATCTCTATATAATTAAACCCAAGAGAAATGTATGCATCTGGCAATTTCTCACAGACAATGCAATCTGAAATATATTTTTCCAGGAGACTTATCGTTTCTGTTTTTAAATTTGCCCTTTTCGCTGAAAGATACGCATTGAATATAGCTGCGTCTTTTAAACTTTCAAGCCCTGAGGCCTTTATGTAATTGTTCATTGCCTCCTTGTAGCGTTTTTTTAAATAAAGAATGGTACCCTTTTTGAAATAAAGATAGTACTTAATTGTATCAACCGCATTTTCCGGATTTTTAATTAAAGAAAGTGCACTATCCAGTTTGTGCTCTCTTATCAGAGCCTTTACTTTCAAATACCTCACCAATGAGCGACCATAGGAATTAAGATATGCAGTATCCTCTTTTATATAACCGATAAATATCCCATACGACGTAAATGTCATTGAATCAATTACACCATAGCCTAACATCTCAGAGAGTCTTTCAAATACAAATTCCTTATCATAATTTCCCTTTATGAGCTCTTTCAGGTAATAGAGTGCATCTTCTCTATCCAGAAGAGACAGTTTTACCTTTTTTAGCATACCTGTTTTTAAATACAGCAAATTTTTATCGTATGCATCAAGCACAAGCCCATCAACTGCATCAATCCTTCCGAGTTTTAAGAGGTTGGCTGCTTGAAGAGACTGAAACTCATTATCGTTATAAAAAAGCGAATATAAAAGTGACTTTTTATATTCCCGCATGTTAAAGTACCATTTTGACCTTAAAAGGGCATAAAACCTATCCAAGCCATAGTATTTCTTATACTTCTCAAGTAGTGTATCTGCTCCAAATACATCATCAAGATAAAATGCGTATCTTATAATTCCTTTTAAAATTTCTTTTGAAGGGGACTTAAAATAATCAATTTTTAATTTCAGCAACCTTTTCAAGATCTTCAAAGAATCTTCTCTATCAGACACACTAATCTCTGTGAAAACGAGGGCTATGAATTTTTCATCTCGTGGCAAATACTTGAGCACCGAATCCACATTCCCGGTTGATAACCCGTAAAGATATTTATAGTATATGTCTTTTCCCATGCCTTTTAGGAGAGCTGTTTTATTCTGTTTTTTCAAAAGTAAATAAAGGGCATAAAGCTCTTCTCTTGATAGATTTTCATAACTGTACCTCTCAATGTTAAATTGCAATGGATCGTAGTCAAGCACCACTTTAAAATAGAGGTTCCGCGGGATGTCAATTCTGTATTTTTCCATCAGAGTGAATGCGTTTTTCAAATAGCTTCTTCTTTTGTACAATTTCCACAGCATGTAAAGAGATTCAACAATATAGGTTCCAGCCTGCCTGGGAAGTTCTTTACCCTTTGCATACTGAACAAGTTCCGCATAATAACCGTTTTTGTACAAAGCCTTAATTTTTTCCATAATGCTTTTGTTAGAAAGTAAAATATCCTGTGGCTTTTCTTTTTTTGAAAGGATATAGTATTTCCAGAAAGAAAGAGTATCATGAGGATAATATCTTCCCACAGATTTTATAAGCACTTTTGCAAGCCCATACTCCCCTTTCTTTGCAAGATCTATTGATGTTTTTAAAAAGATAGTATCTTTCAAACCACTTTGAGTCCTCATACCATGATAAATTATACCCTTTATGTTACCTTGCAAATATGCTCTCAGAAGACCATATTCAGGAATGGTATCAAGAAAATGTAAAAGCTCACGATATAGCCTCTTGTTTCTTTTGTTTTTCTTTAAAATAAGAGTTATGGAATCAGCTCTTATTCTCAATTTAATGGCACTTAATAATTTAATCTTCAAAAGCGTCTCATTCGTTTCATAATCCGAAATAAGCCTGTAACAGGCATCATAGGCCCCCATGCTATACAGAATATCAAGCCTCAATTTTCTGCTTTCCGGGTCTTTACGCCCGAAAAGGCTATAAAACGCACTGAACGTATCATTTTTATGTAAATAATAAAAAAATGGAGCTGTTGGTGTTTCTTTAAACAATCTATCAAAGATACGCCTCTCAAGGTTATTTTTATAAACATACTCAGAGAGCATTTTCTTATACTTCCCGCCATAATCAGAAGCAAGCACCCTCAACACACTGATATAATGTATTGTATCCTGCATGCTATCAATCCGCAAAAGGAGTTTTTCAAGAATAGCTCTCCTGTTTCTCACATAAGGATAAAGCAGAGCAAAGCGGGTGGCATTTTTCCCAAGTCGCATTTTATCTATATAAAACAGCCTATTGAAAACTTTTCTGGCAAGGCTATCTGGAAGATACTTTAATTTCAATTTATATAAATTAACAAGTGCAGAAATTGTATCTCCCCTTTTAAGGTAAAGCTCCGCCTGTTCATACAATGCCTGGTATTTTATAACAGAATCATTCGCCGTACGGTAAATCTCTGAATAAGCTCTTATAGCACTTTCTATATCTCCGGATCTGGCATAATGTCTGGGCAGATCCAGAATATTGAACTTTAAAAAAGTTATAATTGTCAGGACATCTCTTATCCACATGGGTATTATTTTACATACAAAACAGCGGAAATCCAACCATTCAAAGAGCATTTTAGTTGCACCACTATGCGTTATGTGATATAATAGAACTAATTAAACTACAAGGGGGGAATAGAATGACAAGAGTTGTAAGAGCACCTCGGGGTACAAAATTAACTGCCAAATCATGGCAGACTGAAGCACCTATGAGAATGCTTATGAATAATCTGGACCCTGAAGTGGCAAAAGACCCGGCAAATCTTATAGTTTATGGAGGTACCGGAAAGGCAGCACGTTCATGGGAAGCTTTTGACGCCATTGTTAATACTCTGATAGAACTTGAATTAGATGAGACACTGCTCGTACAATCAGGTAAACCCGTTGGAGTATTCAAAACTCATGAATGGGCACCGAGAGTGCTTATTGCAAACAGCAATCTTGTTCCCAAGTGGGCTACCTGGGAATACTTCAGAGAACTGGAAGAGCGTGGCCTAATCATATATGGGCAGATGACTGCGGGTTCGTGGATTTATATTGGTACACAGGGAATTCTGCAGGGTACATATGAAACTTTCTTTGCAGCTGCAAAGAAACACTTTAATGGTAGTTTGAAAGGTAAAATAGTACTTACTGCAGGACTTGGCGAAATGGGAGGAGCCCAACCTCTTGCTGCCACTTTAAATGATGGAGTAATGATTGCAGTAGAAGTAAACCCCTGGGCAATTGAGAGAAGGATAAAAACTGGTTATCTTGACACATGGACTGATAATCTGGATGAGGCTCTAAAAATGGCAGAAGAGGCCAGAAAAGAAGGTAAACCTCTTTCTATAGGGCTTCTTGGCAACGCGGCAGAAGTTCATCCCGAACTTGTAAGAAGAGGATTTATCCCCGATGTTCTTACAGACCAGGTAGCTGCCCATGACCCCCTCAATGGTTATATCCCGGCGGGTCTCACAGTGGAAGAAGCAGCAGAGCTTCGTAGAAAAGACCCCGAAGAGTATCTAAAGAGAGTGGGAGAATCAGCTGCAAAGCACGTGGAAGCCATGCTTGAAATGCAAAAACAGGGAGCAATAACCTTTGAGTATGGAAACAATTTAAGGAGACTTGCATATGATAACGGCGTTAAAAACGCCTTTGACATACAGGGATACGTTCCAGCATTTATTAGAGATCTTTTTGCAGAAGGTTCCGGTCCTTTCAGATGGGTAGCCCTATCAGGTAACCCGGAAGATATATACAAAACAGACAAAAAAGTTCTTGAGCTCTTCCCTGAGGATGAACACCTTCGCAAATGGATTGAACTTGCTGAGAAAAAGGTAAAATGGCAGGGTCTTCCTGCAAGGATATGCTGGCTTGGACAAGGACAGAGAGCTGAATTTGGACTTGCTATAAATGAAATGGTCAAAAAGGGAGAACTTGAGGCACCTATAGTTATAGGAAGAGACCATCACGACACGGGCTCTGTAGCATCCCCATACAGAGAAACAGAGGCAATGAAGGATGGGTCAGATGCAATTGCAGATTGGCCAATTTTAAATGCGATGCTCAATGTAGCCTCAGGAGCAACCTGGGTTGCCTTCCATCATGGAGGTGGAGTTGGAATTGGTTATTCACTTCACGCAGGGATGGTTATAGTTGCAGACGGGACAGAGCTTGCTCACAAAAAGCTTGAAAGAGTGCTCACCAATGATCCGGGAATAGGAGTAATAAGACACGCAGATGCAGGCTATGAAATAGCTAAAAACACAGCCAAAAAACATGGGCTAAAAATCCCGATGGAGAAGCAATGAAAGAATTTCTGTCTGATTTAGAAAGAGCTATTCACGATTTTACCTGCGAATATTATCTATACGGATCGGGCCAGAAAAAAAGCCTTGAATTTGCTCCTATTTTTAAAAAATACAGTTACCTGTTCACAAAAAACACAATTGATAGCATCCCCCCTGAGAACAGAAAACTCAGGGGGTTTTTAATAGGTTATTATATTGATGAGAAAACATCCCCATTGAATGAGGCAATAACCCGTAAAAAGGCAGAAAAACGTTTCCGTATTGATGGACACAAAATAACTTACTCAAAATTACAGGTTTTACTAAATAATCTGCCTGTAAGAGAAGAGAGAGAAAAACTCTACAAAATGAAGGTTGAGTTCATAGATAAAGAGCTCAACCCGCTGTACACTGAATATTT
>JALVLE010000352.1 GCA_027033555.1 Caldifarciminota bacterium
ATACAAAGAAAGTATATTTATCAAAGGAAAGAGGGTAAAATAAGTTTTTTGACTATAGTGTACCCGTAAAGTTCTTGTTTCTCCAATCCGGTGATGTCTTTTAGGATTGAAAAAACTCCTCTGTTGATCTTGGGATAAATAAAAAGTTTATCCTGGGCTATTTTTACTTCTGCATGCGGATAAGATTCTTTTAAAACCGGCGGAACCGGTGTAATTTCGTAATATTCTTTAAACTCATTTAGCAAATTCCTGGGTCCTTGTATTATTTTTAGAATCACGAGTCCCTCTGGCATAAAACGATTAATATGTTCGGGTTCCTGAATTTTATTGTGCGTTTTTATGTGTATTAGTTCTCCTTCGCTGAGAATACCAAGTGGAGTAGCATTTTTCATTGAAATCATATAATGTTTTTTAAATCCCTTTTTGCGGGCTATTTTCACATTTGAACGTATAAGACCAGATATTAGCGATAAAATCGTATCATTGTGCCCTATATACTTGAAAGCTTCCCTTTTAGCGTAGATCAGGATGTATTCAAAAGTTTTTTCAGTATTTCTTATTTCCACTATTTCTTTATCCGATTTGTTTAAAAGGGGGCCTGTCATATCCATCTTAATTTTGATGGGGAAACTCTTGCACAATTTATAGTCTCTTATCCAGATACCACATCCTTTACATCCTGAATATTCGCAATTATCAAGGTACTCACCGCGCATGGCTCTTTTGTATTCAAGCTCCAGGAATCTTCTATTGAGTCCTGTGTCTATAACTTCCCACGGGTATGAGCCTTCTTTTTTATTAAAAGCAAAATCTTCTATCCTCTTTCCTAAACTATGTGCAGCTTTTGTATAGTGATTGAAGTTGAACAATTCTGTTCTCTCATCAAAAAAAGCTCCATGTGAAAAAGCCGCAAGAAGCAGTTTGGATGTTTCCATATCTCCCCTGCCAAAAATACCTTCTATAAAAGACTGATAAGGGTTGTGATAAGACATATATACCCCTTTTATCCCCTTTATCCTGCTTTTTAAAAAACGAATTTTTTCCATTATATTTTCGGGTAGCTCCTGCTCCACACTTTGAAAGGGAGTGTGAGGACGTGGTACAAAAGGAGAAAACTTTGCATGGAAGGTAATTTTTTTGCTAAATTTTCTTAGATTTTCCAAAAATCGTGGGATTTCTTCTATATCTTTCCATTCTTCTGTGGGCAGTCCTACCATAAAATAGAGTTTAATATGATTGTATTTAAATTTTTCAGCCAATCTTATGGTGCGTTCAATTACAGATAGGTTAACGTTTTTATTTATAACCGCGCGAAGCCTATCTGAAACCGTCTCAGGTGCAAGTGTTATGTTAAATCTTTTCATGGAGTTGAGAAGTTCAAATAATTCCTCTGTTAGGGCATCTGTGGGAAGAGAAGGGAGGGAAACAGAGATGTCCGGAAATTTTTTCTTTATTGAATAGAGAAGTTCATAAAGGTATGGATAATCACTTGTGGTAAAGGCAAGCAAAGAAATGTCGGTGTAACCGGTATTTTCCACACCCGTTTCAATGAGTCGCAGCACGCTTTCTGGGGTACGCCATCTTAAAGGCCTATAGGTGAAGCCTCCCTGACAAAATCTGCATCCTCTTGTGCAGCCTCTCATTATTTCAACTACAAGACGTCTATGCACAATGTCAATATTTGGAACAAGCTGGTTTACAGGATAATCATCATTTGACAGGTAATATACTACAGCTTTTTTGCTTTTTTTACTTATTTCAGGAACAAATACACCGATTAACCTGGAAGCTTCTTTGAGGAGTTCGGCTCTCTTGATCTCCCCTCTTTTATAAGCTTGAAAAATAGGAACAAGCTGTTTTACCACTTCTTCTCCTTCGCCCACGACAAACATGTCAGCAAAAGGCGAAAGAGGTATTGGGTTCATACTTGCAGGTCCTCCTACTATGATTATAGGGTGGCTATCAGTTCTCTCTTCTCGTTGTAAAGGTATGTCCGAAAGCTGTAAAGAAAGGAGAAAATTGGTATAATTGAGTTCTGTATGCAAAGAAAATCCGATTGCGTCCATCTTATGGAGGGGGGTATATGTTTCAAGTGTAAAGAGCGGGATATTCTCTTTTTTCATGAAATAAATAGCATCAATCCACGGCAAGAAAGCGCGTTCTGCATAAATCTCGTCAAAGGTATTTAAGATGTGGTATATAATCCGCATTCCCAGATTTGACATTCCTATTTCGTACGTTTCTGGATAAACAAGCGCTATTCGGAAAGTTGTTTTAGTTATTTCTTTGTATACGCTATTGTATTCTCTTCCTATATATCTTGCAGGTTTTTCCAGGTTTAAAAGATGAGTGCCAAATGGATGGTTCATTAAAGCTCTAAATTGAAAATCTTATGTTTATTACATCTCCATCCTGCACCACATAATCTTTTCCTTCAAGGTGCATAAGATTCTGGTTTTTGGCTTCTTTATGATTTCCAGCACGAACAAAATCCTCGTAATGTATAACTTCTGCTTTTATGAAACCTCTTTGAATATCTGAATGGATTTTACCGGCTGCTTCATAAACAGTTGCGCCTTTTTTCAAAAGCCAGGCCTTTGTCTCTTTTTCACCAACAGTATAAAAAATAATATACCCGAGCTCTTTC
>JALVLE010000353.1 GCA_027033555.1 Caldifarciminota bacterium
CTCTTCAGTAATTTTATCCAACAAATCTACTATCCCGCTGTTTTGTTCGGCTGAAATAACCAGTGGTTTCCCAAATCCAAGTTCATAAAAATCATGGATGAGGGGATTTTTTACGTCTCCTTTGTTCCCTACAAGTATGACCTTTTTGTTGAGCTTCCGCAACCAATTGGCAATTTCTTTGTCCTGTGGTACCAGACCTGTTTTGAGGTCCACAAGGAAAATTACGAGATCAGCTTCTTTGACAGTCGCTTCAATTTTTTCTTTGACTTTTTCCCATATTTCATCTTCGTGGGGGGGGTAGAGTCCGCCTGAGTCAATTAAAACAAATTTTTTGTCATTCCATTCTACCTCTTTTCTTATACTATCCCGGGTGAGGCCTGGTTTGTTGGCAACTATTGCAAGTGGTTTTTTAATAATTTTATTAAAAAGCGTGGATTTCCCGGTATTTACTCTTCCTACAATGACCACTTCAGGCAGTTTCACGTAAGATCTCCTTTTTTAAATCTTCAAATGAATAAAAGACTCTGAAAAGTTCCATATTTTGGAGCTTTTTAATGTTATTTTTGTCTATTTTTCTGCGTCTTAATTGTATTTTTTTTCCACTTTTTGTGTGAAAAGACATGTTGTCCTGTATATCTGTTGGGAGAATATATGTTGTGATTCCCATTTTTTGTGTCTGTGCTGCTAAATTTGTACAGAGAGAATCAGCAATGCCACAGACGAGTTTGGCAACTGTGTTAGCGGTACAGGGTGCTATCACTGTTTTATTTATTTTTCCACTTAATAAACCCAGAATTTCAAGACCTGAATAAGATCTTTCTACCACGGAATTGGGTGGAATAAGTGTTTCCAGCTCAAAAAAACGTATAATTTCAAGTGCAGCCTTTGAAATAAACACTTTAACAGGAAGATGTCCTGAAGCATTTAAAAACTCCAGGACATCTTTTAAAAAATATTCACCGCCTGTTATGCACCAGGCTATTTTTTTATTCAAGGCTCTGAGAAATATATTTTAATCCTTCCCTTATCCTTAAGTACAAATGAGTTGTATGCATAGCCGGGAACTCGTGTGAGGGATAGCCGGGATAGTCTGAGAAAAGTACGGCTTTATGGGTAATGCCCAGTTGTCCCAGTACGTTATCAAGTACCATTAGATGGTAGTTGAGTTTGAGCTCATCGTCCGCCCCGCAATCAAAATAATATTTGGTTCCGCTATTTTGAATATTTTGATAGTTGGCGAGGAAAATGTCTTTTACGTTTTGTTTCTTCCACTGACTCCAGGTAATTGAGTCAAGTCTCCAGTAACCCTTTACTATGTTGCCGATGGTATCTATAGAGTCTATTACAAACGGGAGTTGCACCCCCATATGAAGGGAAGGGTTTATATAGTAAGCACCAAAATCAAACCTGTTCTGAAGTGGATCAAAATAGGAAGAGTCTCTTACTCTTGGGGAAAAGGCTGCTGCCATTGCAAACATCATGCTTGTTAATGGGTGCTCTTTATTTAAATTCGTGGGCGAAATGTAGCCGCCATTTTCCGCTATCACCATATCAACCATACTCATTTGCGTGGTGGAGTCTTTTGTAAGGAACAGGTCAAAATCATACACTCCTGAAAATCCGGCAGCCACTTTGAAAAGTTCTGGATACCTGGCTCCGAGCTTAATTGCTCCATAGCCTCCCATGGATATGCCGGCTATAGCCCTTTTTGTAGTATCCGCGTTATAAACGCTGTCTGTATATCTTATCACATCGTTTATAATGTAGGTCTCGTATTGACCAAAGACGGGATATAGTGAATCAAGAGAATTGGTGTAAAATGAACCTGCAAAGTCATTATATCCATTGGGCATTACAACTATCATGGGATCAATTTCTCCTGTGCTTATCATGTAATCCATAATGTCTTTTATATCTTCCACAGCCTGCCAGTAGGTGTAGTTTGAACCAAATCCATGCAAAAGATAAAGCACAGGGTAAGATGTATTTTCGTTGTATTCAGGGGGAAGATACACATATGCTTTGTTAAAGCCTTTTGAGTTAATATATGGATCTGTTGCAGGAATTGTGACAGGTTCAAGTGTTCCTGTGTTTATCTCAATTGTCGTAGGCTCTTTCATGCAGCCTACAAGGAGGAAAAAGCTAAAAACAAAAAGTCCAGGAATTTTTTTCATTTTATGCCTCCTTAAAAAGAATAGACAATGCTTAGGTTTGTAGCCATGATGTTTAACTTATATGTGCCAGGCATGTAGGGACTTGCATAAGAAAAGTTCATATCTCTTGGCACGTTTTTGTCTTTTGTGTAAACATACTCTGTTCCCAGATAGAGTTTAATTTGCTGGTTGATTTTTGCTCCAGCCCCTAAGTTTAATCCCAGTTTTGTGTTGATATCGGGTATAAGAGGGGTTAATGTTGTATCCGGAACAGGACTCTGGTCATAGTAAAATCCTATTCTCGCATCAAGGTTAGGGGTAAAACCATATTCAACTCCAAATGCGAATTTATAAGTGTCTTTAAAATTTTCGGGTATTATTTCTTTTTCTATTGGTGTGTTAAGTAATTTTACTTTCCTAAAACTCGCCACGATTTCATCAAACCTGGACCATTTTGTGTATGTGATAGAAGTGTATATACCCAG
>JALVLE010000354.1 GCA_027033555.1 Caldifarciminota bacterium
TTTTCCCGTGCTTCATTCTGAATAGAACAAGATTGTTTTCAAGTGGATTTGCTCTCACTACAAGATAATCTCCATTCGGTTTTATATCAAAGGCAATGCCGGCTGCCCTATCTATTCTGCCACTTATTGCTTTAAACTTTACAGAAATAGTGCCACTTTCAAATGTTTGCAAACCTTTAAATATACTTAAAGGAAAATACTTATAAGCCTCCAGATTGTCCAGAAACTCAGCATATCTCTCTCCATAGAGCTTTTTGGCTTTCTCAACTATGCCTTTTGCCATAAGGCCCTGCTCCCATTTCCTCCCATCCACAGCATAAACAATGTTTTTTCCATCAACGTCTGTATGCCACCTGCCCACAAATGCAACAAACTCCCTGGCGGGGGCATAGGGGGTATCATTTTCAAATGTTACCACTATTGCATTTTGTGCATACATGGCTGAGATATTTACAAATAAAAAGAGTATGTATTTATACATACTCACCTCCTTTTTTGTAATCCTTCAAAAGCATAAGGTAAGTTCCAAGTAAAATCACAGGGATTATTATAATATATATGAGGAAAATACCGAACTTCCAGTTACCTTTTGCAACAAGTGGGTATCCTTTATATGAGAGCTTCTCCTTTTCTTTCTCCAGTTTTATACCACTTAATTTCTGGAGTATCATAAATATCTCTTCTTCACTGTTTGAATATGTTTTCATACTGCGACCGTCAATTGAATAGACAAAAAAACCATATTCTTTACGGAGCTCATCCGGACTTGCATACTCTACTTTAACATCACTCTTTACAAGTTTTAATCTTTTTAGAAAATCATGTTCATAATCTTTGGCCCTGCTATCAGCTGGATCAAGGTAAATTTTTATAAAAAGTGGTGGCAGTTTCTTCAAAAAAGCTGTCCTGGCAGGTGAAAATGAATTTCTGTGACTCTCTGTAAGGTCAACGTTGTAATTCACATTTTTTATAAGCCATAAAGAGAGAATAAATGATAAAAATAAAAGCCCAGCATTTTTCACCTTTTTACGAATATTTATATCAAAAAACACATACCCAAGTCCAGCAAACAGAACAATTAACGAGAATATATAGAATATTACGCGTAGAGAAAAGATGCCACTCTCAAAATATTTAACATTCTCAGTAATAGACCAATCAGAGAGAAAACTCAAAAAAGACAACATATGCATTTCCCTTCCAAAATCAATAAACCACGAAAACGTAATTATTGATAGAGCAAGAATTGAGGCTTGAGCGCTCTCATTAAATATGGAAGCAGAAAAAAGGGATACAGAAAGAACAAATAAGCCATATAAAAAGTACCCAACAATAAGTAGAGCGCTTTCAGATAATGGAATGTGTCCACCCAAAAAGTGCCAGTAAACAAAAGAAGGCAACAACAAAATAAGGGAGGTAAATGTGAAGAATACCCCGGCAGATATTTTAGAAAAATATACGCCAAACATGGAACAAGGATACTGGACAATAAGATATAGCGTCCCAAGCTTTTTCTCATCGGTGATAAGCTTTATAAATACAAATGGAGCAAATAGAGAAAAGAGAACAAAAAATCCGCCAAAGGTTGGAACAAAAACTCCAGGAACAGGTTCAAATCCTGTTGCATACAGGGGGTCATAAAGGGCTTGAAGACTTGCCTTTGAATAAAGGTCAATAGCCATGTAAAAACTGTACCCGATCAGAAATGATAAAAGTAAAAAAAAGAGAAGACCAGCTCTTGACCTGAAAATATCCCTGGATTCCTTAGTAAATAATCTGATGCATTTCATTCTCAATTGCGCTTATAAATATATCTTCAAGTTTATCTTTACCAAACCTTTTACTCAGCTCATAGATAGACCCATGAG
Organism: Caldifarciminota bacterium; assembly: GCA_027033555.1. Lineage (GTDB taxonomy): Bacteria > Hydrothermota > Hydrothermia > UBA1063 > CAJXJZ01 > CAJXJZ01. Next base: position 1,869 of record JALVLE010000354.1, read on the forward strand.
CCACCATCCTGCCCGAATATAGCAACATAAACATATCGCATACTCTTTCGGCATAATTTAATTGATGTATGGATAATAAAAAAGCCCTTTCCTCTCTCTCTTTGCGAAAAAGCTTTTCAATCCTCCGCATGTTCAACGGATCAAAACCCTCAAAAGGCTCATCCATAATGGTTATGGGCTTGCGGGGCGCGAGGGCAAGGTACAATCTTAACCGCTGATGCCAGCCCTTTGAAAGTTCTTTAATCTTTTTGTTATATACACTTTTCAACTCCAGAAATTCTATAAATCCAGCCTCTTTATAGTCTGTCACCTCATGAAAAAAATGCAGAAATTCACCAACATAAAAATCCGGATAAAGCCTCATATTTTCCGGCATAAAAGAAACATACCTTTTAGCATCTTTAAATACCTTTATCTGACGATTTTTTATGGTGACAGTCCCCGAATCAGGGAATTCAATACCTACAGTAATTTTCAGGAATGTTGATTTTCCAGCTCCATTGGGACCTATGATGCAGGTGATACACTTATCCTTTATATGAGCATCCACACCATCTAATGCCCTTATTCCATTATATTCCTTTACAACACCCTTTATTTCAATAACATATTCAGACGCGAGTATCTCCATCAGTCCTGTTTAATTATAATGCATAAAAAGCGGGCAGCGAAGCCTCTGTTCTTATAAAAGCTCTTTTTTGTTCAGATGCTGATGTTTATAATTAAACCAATGAAATTCGTTTCTCCTGTTTACGAAAAGTGCACAGG
>JALVLE010000355.1:0-1077 GCA_027033555.1 Caldifarciminota bacterium
TCCTCTGTAATGTCTCCGTGAATGATTTTTATAATGTAATCACCCTTTTTCAGTGTATAGAGTTCTTTCATCTTGCACCTCCTTTAAGGAGTTTTCCTATATTGTACGCTGTAAAATAGAGGTTTTCCTCTGCCTTTTCAAATGCCTCTTTTTTATCCTGAATACCGTTTACAATTGAAAATACAGCATCCACAACTTTGTATGCCTCTTTGTCCACTTTTGCCACACCGCACAAGACAATAACCTTTTTACCTGATTCTTTTGCCTTCTTTGCAACAACATAGGGCGCCTTGCCGTGAAAAGATTGGAAGTCAAAACTTCCCTCGCCTGTTATAACCCATTCCACATCCTTTAATTTTTCATCAAAACCGGTTATTTTCAGGAAAAACTCTGCACCGCTTACCAGTTCCGCGCCAGTTAAAGCGTAAAGTGCAGCACCTATACCGCCTGCTGCGCCACCACCTTCTATTTTTCGCATATCCCTTCCTGTTTTTTCCAAAAGAAGCTCAGCGAGTTTGTTAAGCCCCTTTTCCATGGGTTCAAAGTACTCCTTTTTTAAACCCTTCTGGGGTCCGAATACTCTCACAGCACCGTCTTTACCAAGGAGAGGGTTTTTTACATCGCTCATAATTTTTATCTCAACGCCATTTAATACTTTACTCAATTCATCCGGAATATCAATTTTTTCAAGGCTGAGAAGGGCGCTGCCCTCTGGCTTAAGGAGATTGCCGTTTTCATCGTAAAATTTAACCCCCAGTGCTGCCATCATACCAACGCCACCATCAACAGTCGCAGAGCCACCAATGCCCAAATAGATTTTTCTGTATCCTTCTTTTATTGCATAGTTTATGAGCTCGCCTGTTCCATAACTTGTGAGGTAAAGGGGATTTCTTTTCTCCTCTGGTACGAGTTTTAATCCCGATGCACCTGCCATTTCCACGAATGCAAAGTCATTATAATAAAATACTGGAGCTTTAATCTTCTCAAAGGTAGGAGATGTCACCTCGTACCATTTAAGGGTACCTTTCAGGTTATACTGAAGGGCATCAAGGGTGCCGCCTCCCCCATCCGCAACTG
>JALVLE010000355.1:1087-7670 GCA_027033555.1 Caldifarciminota bacterium
TGCAAAATGGGATAAAGGCCAGCATCCTGTAATGCCCTCCCTACAGCCTCCGCTGCCTCTTTCGGGGTGAGAGTTTCTTTAAACTCACACGGTGCAACGAGCACCTTCATATGGTATTTATGTTACATCAGTTATATCGGAATTACAAGGCTTGCTGCATGATATTAAGAAATTTTACAGGGTTCTCTTTGCTCCTTGTAAAATAATATTCAAACAAAAAGGAGGCAGTTCATGGCTATGATGGAAATAAGTATTGTGCCTATGGGGACTTCGGAACCAGGTGTAAGTAAATACGTGGCCAAGGCTTTGAAAGTGGTGAAAGAAAGTGGACTTGAATATACCCTTACCCCTATGGGCACTCTCGTGATAGGTGATGTGGAGAGACTTCTGCAGCTTGCTGCGAAAATGCACAGGGTTGTTCTTGAAGATGTTGTACGTGTAGTAACTTATATTAAAATTGATGATAGAAAGGATAAAGATCCCACGTTTGAGGAAAAAATAAAGAGCGTGCTTGAAAAAATTTAAGTGCCAGCTGGAATGAGCTTAATTTCTCCGGCCTTTTTTAGAGCCCATTTTGTTACAACAGGGCCTATAATCTCATATATAACAGTTGTGCCGACAATTGTATCAAAAATTATTCCCCCATAGGTGGGGAAGTCGTTTTTGGCAATAAGCGCCACACCAAGTGCAACTCCAGCCTGGGGAATAAGACCAAAACCTATGTACTTCTGAACATTTAATGGTGCACGAGCAAGAAAAGCTCCAATTCTTGCACCTATAACTTTTCCTGCGACTCTGGTAAAAAGGTACACAAGCCCAAACACTCCAAGATGTTTTATGGACTCAAGCTCCAGATTAGCACCTGCAAGTACAAAAAACAAAAGGTACAGCGGATATTCAAGACCACGAAGCGCATGGAAAAACCTATCATCACCCCTTAAGGTATTAACAACTGTTGCACCAAGCACCATACTTGAAAGCAGAACAGAGAGATGAAGATGTATAGCAATCCCAATAGCAATTAAAATAAACCCAAGGGTATATATTTCAAGTCCCTGTTCGGTTTTTATGTATTTTGAAAATAGTTTAAACAAAAGTCCAAGCACAATACCAAGAATAAACGCTCCTGTGATTTCAAAAAGTCCGTGCCCCATCGCCTCAATAAGTAACATGCCTCCTGCATGATGGTATGAAAGGGCACGAGCCATGGCAAGAGAAAAGGAAAATATAATGAGACACCATGCATCATCAATTGCCACGACCCCAAGTAGCACATTGGTAAAAAGACCCTTTGCTCTATATTCACGTATTACCATTACAGTAGCGGCAGGAGCAGTGGCAGATGCAATGGCACCGAAAACAAGAGAAATATATAAAGGTTGTCGTAGTACAATGTGAAAAACCAGAGTTACAAATATCCAGGCAAAGGCTGCCTCAAACACAGAGATAAAGAGTACTGTTTTGCCTATCTTTTTAAACCTTTCAAGAGAAAAATTCTGCCCTATTGAAAAGGCTATAAAACCGAGCACTATATTGGAAACAAAAGATGAAGATGAGAGAATCTTATGCGAAAGAAGATTTAAAAACTCTTCACCAATGATAATACCGAGTATGAGATCGCCTGTTACCGCAGGTAGCCTGATTTTGTCTATAATTCTTGAGACTATGAAACCTGTAAGGAATATTATCCCAAGACTTAGAATAGGGTCAAGATGCACTAATAAAGCCCTCTTTCCTTGAAAACAAAGCGGACAATGTCAAACACACCTATTATACCGGTAAGTTTTCCCCCATCTGCAACAACAGGCATCTGGTCTTTCTTATGAGACCTCAATATCTCGTAAGCCTTTTCCAGTTTTTCTTCTTCGTGGATAGACACGAATTCCCTGTCCATAATATCTGCCATTACAACAAGAATACCAAGTTCAGGCTCAATCTCAACCTTGAAAATATTTTCATCCCAGAACTCGTCAATAAACGGAGATAGCCTTAATAGTTCCCTGTCGTAGGGTAAGAATACGTCAATAAGGTTCTGGAGTCTCACAAGCCCAACCAACTTCATATCCTCATCCACTACAGGTACAATGGGAAATGTATGGAAGTTGTCAAATTTAATGAGTAATTCTCTCAATGTGGTGTACATTCCCACGTATATAACATCTTTGTTCATAATATCCCTTACTATCATAGTTTTCTCCCGTTTTGCTAAATTTTAACAGGAATACGTCAGATTGTCAATAGTTCGCTATTTCTAAAAATAGCTCTGTGAAAGAGAATCTTTACTTCTTGATTAACATAAACTTACCATTTTCTTTGTGTTTCCCATATGTGAAGACATATAAATACACTCCACTTGTTAATGTGTTATCCATCTGTATAATGTTGCGTAACGGCAAAATATGTAAGCCTTTGTTCAAAACCTTGTTATATTTACTTATAAGTCTTCCATCTATGGCGAAAATACTTAGACGTACGTTGCCTTTTTCTGGTAGAACAAATTTAAACTTTAAGTTATCGCTACAAGCCGGTTGAGGAGAGGGAGGAAAGAAATGATAGGCAATTTTATTTGAAGAAAATTTGTCTTCGGATACCTCAGTGTTTCTTGTTTTAGACTCCCATGAAAGTAAATCTATTTGGTACCAAGAATCCCACGGTGAATAAACCACACCTCCGAATACTTTCTCCCATCTAAACACTGACTGTAAATCACCTGTTATATACCACATATTCCACCAATCCATACCACTTAAAGGATAGGAAAAAACTACAGGCTCATTCTCAATACCCACCACGTCCAGCCAGTTATCTTTTACAGATACTTCGGAATAAATTCCCGGTAGAGAGTCAACTACCTGCATGTGTATTGTATTGAAACTGGTGTCTTTAACAAAGGAGACTATCTTACTGTTTTTACGCTGTCGGACGAGCAATACCACCAGATATATGAGGGAATCATTTTTGTAAATATCAAAATCTGAAATGTCAAATGTGTCATGGGTAAAGCTATCTGCCACCTCTGTAAAGAGATTAATGGAGTCTCCGCTATTTATTAAATAAAGAATGGGGAACTTCTCTTTTTTTACAGCGAGAGCCATTTTGTTCGTCCCCAAGTTTACAAATCTTATCGGAAATAATTTCCCAATGTATTTCTTTTTAAACACATGAGTTAAACTATCATTTTGTAATTTAAGTACCCCTAAATTTACATAATTATTGAATCTTGCACCATAAGCTACATAAATATCGTTGTCAACCTTTTCTATATCTGTGAAAACTATGTTGCCAATAAATCCCATCTCGTATGTTTTTTGAGTCCCGGTGGAAATATTTTCTTTGTATAGATGTAGATTTCCTACCCCATCTCCCCATGCTATATAGAGACTGTTTTCCAGCGAGTCAAAATAAACTGTAGGGTAAAAGTCCTGTTTTTTGTCATTTGTAACAGGATATATATGTTCAACACTATAGTTATACCATTTTTCACGTTCCGGTTCTATACGACCCGTACCTTTTGCAAGTAAAATATCTCCTTTTGAAAGGTAGGCCAGATAAAAAGTGTCACCAATTATTATAAGATTGTCAGAAGGAGGTGGATATGTGGCTTTTGGCGTATTTGAAATAAGCTCAGAGTGGATGACTACAAAGGGTTTCTTTATAGAACTTACTGAATCAGACACTCTAATCACAAGATAGTATTTTCCTTCCTTAAGAAACTGCCCGGTTCTTGTCCTTAGTTCGTAAGTGGTAAAATAATACCAGACCGAATCATAAACATCATAATTTGGTCCCGAAAAGTCTTTAATTTCGCACACGACCGAGGACCCCTGCAAAATATATCCTTTGAGATTGTTTCTTTTTATGTAAGTTGTGTCGTTGGCGCCCAATTGGATATTCATAAAATCAAAGTAGGAATCAACCGTATCACCAGGGTAATAGTTGCTCTGCCATTGTAGTGAAACGGGACTATAAATAACCCACATCTTTCTTATAGCTGAGTCCCCTTCTGTACTGTAGGCTACCACCTTTATACTGACAGTATCGGACTTAAATGGAGGATAAATAATTGCTATAATGGTATCATCAATCACACCTGTGCCCAAAGGATAAATCACACCATCAGTTGAATAAAAATTCGGCTTTTCTCCAAAACCCCATTCCACTCTAAAACCTGACAGATGTGCATATACAGTGGTAGAATCCGGTGAAATATTGTCTAAAATAGAACCTTTAATGATAATTCTCCTTTCAGATCTGTCTCCCACGAGGGGTGTTTTTATGAGCAGGAGCGGTTTTTCTCCTGATTTTCCCAAAAGGATAACCCATTACATACTCTCCCTGACTATAGGTGATAAACCGCCCATCATTTGTAACATTTACTCCTCTTAAGAAACTTGATTGCTCCAGAGTCTCTCTTCTGTGTGTGAGAAGGTTATAGTACTCAACCCTTCTTCCTCCATTATCTCTTATCAAAAGTACTATCTCATTCCCATTCGGGAAAAATCTTGCCTCTTCAATATATTCATCTGTGCCTGCTTGCAGCACTATGCTGTCTCTTCCTTCTGAGTATAGATGAAGAGCGTCTCCTGTGGAATAAATAAACGTTGCTGTATTATATGGATGTGGGGCTATATAATTCACTGGTTTTAAAACGGGGATATTTCGGAGCACCATCCCATTTTCAATGTTCTTTTCTATTATGCATTTTTCATGATGATTGTAATAATAGAAGCTCTTACCACTGGGGGAAGGGGCAGGGAATCTTCCTCCACTTATATAGTTTTCCGTTATAGCATAATATTCAAAGGGATTTTTTAGAACAAATATGGTATCGTAAGGTAAGGAGACAAGGAGTACGCTATCATTTGCAGAGAGAACCGGCGGAAACTGTAATTGGGGTGCACCGCTGTATTCCAAGTTCAGGTAGTCGTTTATTTCACTCATACCATTTAAGAATATTACATCTGATAATAATACCCCTGTTGTGGTTTGTGTATCTATAACCCTTGTGATGGTGTAGTAATTCTTATTATGAAAGAAGGTTGCGCCTGTGTATCCTTTGGTGATTACCTGATGGGTTTCGCTTTGTACAACGTGAAAGAACAAGATAGCAGTATCCGGAGGGTCTATGCCTCTGTCTCCGTATAAGCTGTAAGTGATTATTCTTATTTTATATGTTCCATCGGGGAGCGTGCCAGAACTATCTATTCCATCAAATAGTCTGAAATGATAACCAGGAGATTCCACCCTGTTGGTATGCAATATAACATGCTCTGTGGCAGAATCTACTACTTCATAGTGAACACTGGACCAGTCGGAAATCTTATACACAATAGCAGAGGGACTGAGCCCCGGTATCACTGAGTCCGGGCCATACCGGTAAAATGTGTCAATTGTTGTAACAAATGCATAACGGGAGATTCCAAGGGAAAAGGCATAGTAAGACGAAAAGAGTTGATCCCCTATGATAGCAAGGGTATAGCTCTTAAAACGTGTTTTCCCATCGTCTGTGTGAAGCGGGCCTATTATTTTTTCATTGGAAATGTGCAGGATACCACCCACCATGTTATCTACATAAACATCATTAAAATCATTTACGGCGATATCGTCGTAACATAAATCAAGTTGAAGCGTATCAATTTCTATATGGTTTGGCGATTCAAATACATCTCCGCTTATATGCATATAAGTGCTTCTCTGTCCCCGTGAATACACCGATTCGGTGGCATCTTTCACCAGTATATGTAGTTCGGAAGTATTTGTGTATCCCCATGCACCGTTGTATCTTTTTCCACATTCTACTCTCAGGAATCCACTAAAGAGTGGACGATACCCTGTCAATATAACTTCCTTAATAAGCCTGCCATCTCTGCCTATTTTAAAGAGTCTCGGCTGAAAATCTGAAACAACCACAAGGTAATCATCGTTTATGTAGCCGGGTGTACCGTTATCATTATAAGCAATATCTGCGGCTCCATAAAACTCTATGCCCCTGATAGTTTGAACCTGTATAAGTGAATCTCTCTCGGGTATGTATTTAAGTACCATACATAATTTCCCGTGGATTGCGGACGTTTTGAGGTTTTATAAGGGCATAAATCCGACCATCGCGTCCTATTACAACCCTGTAAATACCGGGGGAATAAGAGTAAGCCTTTATGGTTCTGTGTGCTAAATCAAGGTAAATGATTCTGTGCCATGCCTTGTCAAGTGCCACTACTATGTAGTTACCGCGTGTCTTTTTAACATCCATATCTATTATTGTGGCAAAAAGAGGCACTCCAAGGTAATGCCTGGATGCCTGATCATTAAAAACTGGGATATCTATATCTATATGCCTTTCCCCACCGGGAAGAGGCCCATTGGCATCATAGGTTGTGTGATATTCAAAGAATTTAATCTGATGAACAGCTGCATGTAAAAATGAAAGTGAAAACAGAAATACAGTCAAAAACATGAACACTCCAAACTTTTTCATAAATTTCCTCCCTTTTTATATTATCTACAGAGATGGTTAAATTTTTCCTTATCCCATTTGAGTATAACAATCCTTAAATGTCCCTTTTTTCCATCAATCCTTATTCTG
>JALVLE010000356.1 GCA_027033555.1 Caldifarciminota bacterium
CAAAAGACTGGAATGGTCTGAAACCTATGCTATAATTGTACGAAAGCGTTTTATTACTATCCCTTCTCTCCACCCCAGAAAAAATATCATTTGTTCTTGATTTTCCACTGGCGTATGAGGCCCCAAAACTTAACCTGTTGGGTAAAGGTGTTATTGTATGCCCAAAGAGCTTAAAATGAAAATTGGGAGAATAAGAGTAGGTAAGAGAAGCTGCACTGGAAAAATTATTCATGATGGTAGTGGGAGAATGTGTGTTACTTTTAGAACTTGAATAGGAAAAGGAAAACGGGTCAAATAGTATATTCAATATTGCGCTTTTTGACCTTTGTTTGGAATACTGGATGCTGAACCGTTCTGAGACGCTTCGGGTTTTATTTTTATATTTGTGCTCTCTGTCCAGAATGATGTCGGTATTTGGCTTATAACGTGGCAATTGGAGAGAACGGGAACCAGAATAGGATGCAGATAGGTTTATTCCCCAATCAGGGGGTAAAAATAAAGAGGGTCTGAAGGATATCTGGTAGCCGGTGCTGCGCGAGCTATTTGCACTAAACTGGTTAAGCGCCTGGCCAAGTGTTTTGAATGTTTCATCCCTCTGAGTAACATTGTAGCTAATGTTTAAAAGCCCGCCAAATTGTATCTGTCCCCTTAGAGAATACGCTGTTCCATGTTCATTCCTTGGATTTTTCAGGCGGAACTCATCAATCCAGATCTCACCGGTAAGAGGCATCGTAGTGGAATTTATAACAAGTATGTCATAATTTCTAACAGCCCGGAGATTGGGAGAACCTTTGAACCCAAATCTCCCATTCGTGTAAAGAGAATCCGGAGAAATCTGGCCACTCAGGCTGTCCTGTACATACATCTTGTAGCGCGTAAGAGAATCCAGAGGAATGTCTATCTCCTGCCAGTCACTGCTTGTGATGGGGAACCTGTAAATGTAAAAATTAATGGTATCTCCTATTCGTATCTCCAGCTCCGGATACGGCGTATTCGTAGAAGGAGAAGGCTTTACAAAGAAACTGAGGGTTCTGTATCCCAGCAAATTCTGACTCTGTGTAAATTCAGGATAATACCGTACAAGTGCATAATGAGAAGGTGCAAGGTGTGCGTAAGATAAACCAAGCGATCTCTCTGTGGTCAATCTACCGGTAATGGGATCCCTTTCCACCTGAACCCCAGGCGGAGTGGTATATTGAGGTTCCTCTCTTACGCTAACGGTTCTCACTCCAAACTCTTCTGATGAGTCTATATGGGAAGAATCCAAGGCAAAAATGCCTATTTTCTGCCACCTTGAGCCAACCACTTCCAGTTTTGCAAAAAAGAACACCTCTTTTTCTGTAAGACCATTAAACCACAATCTTGCAACTCTTATATTCTCAAAATACGGGTTTCCCACCTTTCTGTAATAAGCTGGATCCCTTAAGGGTATTAAGTAATGTCTAAAACCATTTTTATTTATAGATTTCAGTGTGGGATTAGTTGTGTCTGACAAATCAATAACATATTCAAAATAATCATTGGTTGTATCCAGTATCCCATCTACTTTAAGTTCCTCTGTATCAAAACGTCCATTATGCTCTGTATTGTTCACATGAAACCAATCTCCTGTGGAAGGATTGTAAGATGCAAAATCGTCATTCCCATCGTCACGAGAACCTGGAGACCACTTATCATCATCACCATATACTCCATCAAGCCCTGTATCCTCTTCTCCTGCTATCCATTGACCGTCTTTATTTCTATCCTCAGTATCAATCACTGAAAGTGAATCATGATGCCAGCCCTTTATGTTTCCCTCCTTATCTCTCCATACAGCGTCTTCTGAAATATAGGAGCCCAGGTCTATATGAATTTTTCCCCTCTCTCCCTTTACTATAACTTCAAGATACTCCATATCATTCCAGTAATTTCCCCTATCATCAAGCAACTGACTGATAGAAGCCCATGAGGAAGAATCCTTCCCGTGAGGCACAACCCTGACTGCAAGAACTGTTGCAGGTTCTCTTGCTTCATCCTCACTCAGGTTGTCATATATATCCCTTTTGGCGAAAATGTTGGTAAAAGTAAACCAATTAATCGTGTCACAAAGAAGATCAAGGGGCGCATAAGACTCATCAGGGAGGACAGGCCTTGAACCGTACTTCCATTGTGTGTAATTAAGATAAATGCCTCCTGTCTTTTTTGAATTATCCATATCATCAATATATCCATATCCCATGGTATTGAGATTGGGAAAAGACCGTGCTACCTCTCCCTGTATTCTTATCTGAGGTGGTATAGATTGGGTTCCCCACGTGAGAAAGGAAAGAGGACGTGCGAGAAAAGAAAGGTCTTTCTTTATCTGAAAATCCCCTTCTAAAATGGCATTTTTCACCGGCTCCTGACCAAGTTTAGGTCTCAGCTCCTCTGTAGCCTCGCTACGTCCCAAAAAAGTCCCACCTATCCGGAAAGCATCACTTCCGTAATTTGCACGTATTCCATAAAGAGACCTTGACTTCGTCTGAAAAAACGGTGTGTACTCATAATTTATCTCTATCTTAGCAGTAGGGTCATTTAAAATGGTACTGTCCAGGATGGTAACAGTCCCCATATCATAGTCAATAGTGTAATCTCTGTTCCTCTGCAATA
>JALVLE010000357.1 GCA_027033555.1 Caldifarciminota bacterium
TCATACAATTCAAGAAGCGTCTTTATAATAGAACTGGCTTTCTGTGAGGGTGGAGTGGGATCAAAACGCCTCCATTTTCCGTCTATAAATACCTCTGTCCACACATGAGCATGCTTTTCCCTTACAATAAAATAACCTCCCACTTCATTAAACTCTTCACTCAAAAAACCTGCAACAAGACGTGTTTTATACCCCAGAATCCTTGCAAGCAAAGAGAAAGCTGTAGCAAATTCCCCGCATTCTCCTTTTTCCCCTTCTTTAAGGAAATTTAAAATAGGATACTCAGTTCTACTTATAAACGCACCATAAGGGTGATGCTTTCTTAGATAAAAGATAAGGGAAAATAATGTATCTTCGGAAAAAACCACAGAGGACAACACTTTCCTGAGACTATCAACAATTTTTTCAGGTACATATAAAAATCTTTTGGTTTCCAGATGAATGGACAGAGGAACAGGAGGATGTTCTGTGGAAAATACAGTATATTTTTTTAAAGGAGGCGTTTTTCCCACGACATGGACCTCCATAGTTCTGGTATTAACTCCCAACATGCCTTTCGGCCATTCCAGTACCACCGGATAATCAACAAGTGGAACATACCTAAATTTGTAAACAGGGAAAATGGTGTAACGCACAGGGTGTTCAGTATTATATGCAATCCTTATTATACTACCCCTGGGCTTTTTAAACCAGCTTTCTCCTTTTTTCCACCTTTTCCCATCAAAAATGTCAAATACCTTCTGGCGTATGTATATGAATTTTTCACCTCTTTCCTCTGGTTTGACCCTGAGTAAAACTCTCTCAGAGAAATCACTTCTTATAAAATCTCCCACTTCAATTTCATCAAAATCTACCCCCTCCTTTGCAAAAGAAAGACCAAAGGAAAGATATGGGCTTCTTGGTAAAAGAAAAAATAAAAAAAGCGCCATAGCAAGAAACACAGGAATAGCAAATAATAATTTAAAGACAGGCCCTGCCTCACCTAAAGCGTAAGAGGGAATGACCCTTACAAGTAAATATGCGGTTAAAAAGAACATATAAACAAAAAAAAGCAGTAAAAACCATATAGAATACAAAAAGACTGCTGAGAGTGAGAACAGGAGAAAGGACAAAAGTGCAACCTGATCATAATCCTTTTCCTCAAAAGTGACAAATAGTTTTAGACTCAAAAGTCCACATAGAAAATAAAGACCTACAACAAAAGGGTCAAACCTGAAAAACATTATGACAAACAGGATAACGAACAACAGGGCTAAAATATTTCCCTCTTTTTTATTAAACAGTACCTTACCTTTCAGTATGTTATAATATGAAATGAAAGCTGGCAATAAAAAAACAGATAACGCAAAACCCCGAGCAAATACGGAGGTTAAAAAAGACAAGAATGATAAAATCAAAGCTGTTAAAATTTTGGGATTATTCTTCATAACATAGCAAGAGTGTTCAAAATTGTCCTTTCCTGCTTTTTACCTTTACCAGGCGGTATTACCACACCCCCATCCATCACGATTCCAACACTTTTTCCTTCCTCCAGTATATTATGCACCAGAGAAGCCACTTTATCTATTTCATCCTCATTCATTGTACGTGAAACAGAAATATAGTACGTTTCACTCTTTTCACCTTCAAATACTTTAACATTTAACTCCTTAAATGCTTTTTTCCAGTGGATGTGAAAAAGCCTCTCTCCTATTTCATACCTCTTTAAACCTTTAAATTCTCCTTCATATCCTTTCTCCTGACCATAGGTTTTACCATAATGAATGTCCTCTTTATTACCAGTTGCATAAACCGGTAAATCTATTCTGGGGAACACAATGTATTCCATATTCAAATTCACATATACCCCCCGCCTGGCAAACCCAAAGGGATAAACAGAGTACACAAACACACTATTCAACACATTGATTCCCCGTTTCATAGCCTCAATTTCTACTTTCACCACCCTTCCTTTTTTATCCGCATATGGTAAAAAGGTGCACCCATATTCTGTACAAATGAAAAGCAAAAATGAATAAAAACGTCTCTTTTTGACCTTTAAATAAATCATACCACGCTTACCTTTATAAAGTTCATCCTGCCCATACGCTTCTATCTCAAGTCCTAAAATATTGAACGTACTCAGGATACCGGATGAAAAAAGCAATATGAGAAGATATGCAAGTATAAAATACAAAAGATTGTTCCCCGAATTAATTGCCGCAACTCCAAAAAGGAGTGTAAAGACAGAAAAAAACCTTCCTAAAGGAGTAATCCTTACTCTATCAAAGGGGTGCCTTAACAGAGCGCTTAATTTCATCAAGAATCTTCTTCTTCTCATGGTACGGGATGTGTAAACCCACCCTATGCAATATCACATTTTCCAGCACCTCTTTTACATCGTCCGGTACCACATAATCTCTTCCCATGACATAAGCAAACGCCCTGGTCATCTCATAAAGGTGTATAATAGCCCTTGTAGAAAGTGCATTTAAAAAAACCGGGTGTTTCCTTATACTTTTTGCAATGGAAAATATATAATCTTCCACTTCTCCGCTTACATAAACCTTTTTCCTTTCCCTTATTAATAGATCCAGAGACTGTCTGTCAAATACGGGTGAAAGATTTTTTATTTTATTCCGTGTATTTTG
>JALVLE010000358.1 GCA_027033555.1 Caldifarciminota bacterium
ATATTGGGTGGGCCGAGAAAGCTTATAGAGCTTAGAAATCTCACATGGATAACGAGTTTGATGGAGGCCTCTTACGCAATTGTGCTTTGGGAAAAATTACACAAGACAGAGGATGAAATTGCAAGTTTCCTTGGTCTCACAAGACAAACTGTAAGAAACATACTCAGAGCAGACCCTGAGCTTGTTATGCAAAAAATAGAAGGCGAGCTTAAAGAAAAGACTCAGAGAGCCCATACTGCAGGCGGGCTTGCCAAAATGGCGCTGCGGGAGATAGAGGAGGGTAGAGATAACCTGACGGTATTTATACAGGCTTTTCAGGATGCATATTCCGATATTGGTGTGGAGTGGCCTATTGAGGTGTTAAAGAGGATAAAAGGACTTGATTTCCCTGTGAGCAAGGAAATGTTGCTTGAAAGATTGAAAGGAATTAAAATTATGGGACTTGATATAGAAGAAATTCTGGATACAATGGAAGCTACTATAAAAAGCCCGAGGGAGCTTTTGAGCCATATAAGTAAGACGCTTAAAAAGGAGGAAGGCTAAATGATAATCAGGAAAAAACATGCAGCCCTACTTTTAAGATTGAGCGACAAGTGGAAGGAGGGAATTGGGCTGGATAAAGTTCTGGATAAACTCAGTGATGAGGATCTTGAACACCTTGAACATTTGTATCTTGCCGGCATTATTGATGAAAATGAAGGTAATTATACTTTAACTTATTCTGGAGAGCTTGTTCTGGATGTGCTTGAGCATCTTATAAAAGAGGGTAAGCTTCAGGATGTGGAAAAGTGGGACGATGCATTCAGGTGGATAGGATCTGAAGTGATAGCAATGATAGAGGTGGGCCTTATTTCAAAAGGAGAGATTGATGATAACATAAAAAAGGCCCTTTCTGAAAGAGGGTTTGTATCAGACGATGGTGTGCTCTCTCCATATGCTTCCTCTATATGGGAAGCATACAATGAGGCAGATGTAAAGCTAAGGATTACGTCAAAAGTGGGAGATTATATCAAAAGTATTCCACCGGGGCCCGGGATGGCAAAATTTTTGCCCAAAGGGACAGATGAGCTGTTAACCCTTGAATCAATGAGGCTTATAGCTTTCTCTGTACCAACAAGCGATGTGTATGCCCTTACCGGACTTGGTCAGCAGATAAGGGCAGCTCTCTTAAATGGTACACCTTTCGGTAACGTCTATGTGGATGAGGAAATGCTTGATGTGATAATGAAACTAAATGAGGAAAATATCCCGGGTGAGGAGGGTCTTTTAGAGAGAATGCAGGCTCTTGGCTATATTGATTCTTCTAACAGACTGTTGCCAGCTGGAAAGCATCTCCTCTCTGCCGCAAGAATTTACTTTGATGGACCCATAACTACAAACCCATCAGTTCATTTTACAAAAGAGGAACTGTTTGTTTTATCCAGGGTTAAAGAACTCTCATCAGAAGATGTAGCTACAGTAAAGGCTCTTAAAGAGGCTGCTCTAAAGGAGTTTTCAGAATACGATGTGTATGAAGGCATTCATACTCTTGAATCATACAGGCTTATAAAACCCGCTCTTTCTTCCAAGGGTGAGATAGGCTACGTACTTACAAATAAGGGCAAAGACACAATTGAAATAGTTGAGTCCAATAAGACGGTAGAGATTGACGCACTGGGGGTGAAAGCTATCACAGTGACCAGGATGGAATACAGTGCCCCTGATATAAAATGGCTTGAGATTTCAGAAAAGGAGGGCCTTGTTGGAAACGGTTTCCCCAGCAAGAAAGGCAGGTTCATGGCAGAGCTTGCGTCCAGGACCATTAAATATCCATATATAACCGGAGATATGCGGGATGTGCTGGATCTTGTTCCCTATGAAAAGGGTATTCCATTAAAAAAGCTGGTTGAATTTTCAGGAAAGGATGAGGAGACAATTTTTTACCTTCTTGAACGGCTGGATGCACAGGGCGTTGTGGATGCCTTGCCAGATAATGTTTATACACTTACGGAAATAGGAAAGCTTATAAAAAGAGCAGTACGTGCTGTTCCGCTTGGCACCAAACATGTGGTAACACCTCTTCTTTCAAGGATACTTCTTGCTTTGTGGGAATTGTCCGATAAAGCTCATAGAATTCCTGTGGGAGATAACCTCAAAAAAGTGGAGAAGATGCTTGATCTCCCGAGAGAAGTGATTGATAGAGAAATACTCATAGGAAAAAGAAACAGGTTTCTGAATGACAAAGTTGTTCTTGAACCCGGTAAGGTTCTCCTTGATGCACTGGTCTTGTACGAAGATATCAGAGACATCTGGGAGGAGGTTTTGGTATAATGGCGTTTGATCCGGTCTCTGCCTTGTTCTGGTTTATTATTCTCTTTGCTCTGTTATGGCCCCAGCTCCAGCACAAAATGCTGCTGGGGCAGAGACTGGCAACCATAAGAAAACTGGAAAAGAAACGTAATAGCAGAGTTATAACCCTTATTCACAGACAGGAAAAAATCGGCATGTTTGGTATTCCCTTTTTCAGATTTATTGACATAGAAGACTCAGAGGAAGTGCTCAGAGCTATAAGAACAACTCCCAGCAATACACCTATTGATCTTATCCTGCATACCCCGGGTGGTCTTGTCCTTGCCTCTTACCAGATAGCACTGGCTTTAAAGGAGCACCCGGCAAAAACAACAGTTATTGTTCCTCATTATGCAATGAGCGGAGGAACTCTCATTGCTCTTGCAGCAGATGAGATAGTTATGGACAGACATGCTGTTTTGGGGCCTGTTGACCCACAGTTACCACGGGGAGATGGGGCTGTGCCTGCGGCTTCTATTGTAAATGCAGTAAAAGTGAAAGGAGAGGATGAAGTGGATGACGATACACTTATCCTCCATGACGTGGCAAAAAAGGCCATTTCCCAGGTAGAAGAAATGGTTTTTACACTTGTAAAAGATAGAATGAATGAGAATACGGCAAGGTCTCTTGCAAAGACCCTGAGTGAAGGACGCTGGACACATGACTATCCTATAACCTTTGAAAAGGCGAAAGAACTTAACTTAAATGTAAGTGATAATGTTCCCGGGGAAGTGTATGAGCTTATGAGTTTGTATCCTCAAATGCAACAGATGAGACCCGGAGTGGAGTTTTTGCCCTCCCCGGGGCACAGGAATAATGGAAAAAAATGAGTTAAAGAGAGGCATAGCCCTTTTTTCAGGCGGGCTTGATAGCATTCTTGCTATAAAACTCATGGAAAGAGCGGGGTTTGAGATAATCCCGCTCTTTATTTATACTCCATTTATCTCAAGAAAGTTTCCTGATGAGATAAAGGAAGAGTTTGAGGAACTATACGGAAAAGAGTTTGCACGCAGGGTGGTTATACACCAGAGTGGCAAAGAGTATCTTTCTCTTGTTAAAAATCCACGTTTTGGTTATGGCAAAAATTTAAATCCCTGTATAGATTGTAAAATCTTTTTTCTCAGAACTGCTGCCTCTTATATGGACCGATTTAAGGCTACATTTTTGGTAACCGGTGAGGTGCTGGGGCAGAGAGGAATGTCACAGAGAAAGGATGCAATTTTAAAAATAGAAAGAGAAAGTGGTCTGTGTGGAAAGATAGTTCGTCCTCTCAGTTTACACTATTTCCCTGAAACAGTTCTTGAAAAAAAAGGTCTGCTGGATAGGAAAATGTTCCCAGCCATTAAAGGTAGGAATAGGAAAACCCAGCTTGAGCTTGCAAAAAAGTTAGGCATTGCTCGTTTCCCACAGCCTGCGGGGGGCTGTCTTTTGACAGACCCGGCTTTTTCTTCCAGATTAAGGGTGCTTTTAATGGAAGATTTGTTTGACATCAAATGGATAAATGCAATAAAATTTGGTAGATTTATTGTTGAAAATGGTATTTACGTGGTGGCAAGGAACAATGTGGAAAATTCAAGACTGATGTTTTTAAGTGAAAAGTACAAAATTCCATTATTTGTGCCGAACTTTAAAGGTCCTCTTGTGGTTATATTAAGAGGCAACAAAGAGCAGGCAAATAAACTTGCCTGTCGTTATTCGCGGCATTGCTCTTTTTGAATACGTTTGTTTTACTTCATTCAAGCTTTAAAATTTACTTATGGAATTTCTACTTTTCTTCCTTTTTTCCTTTCCTTTTTTCAAAAAAAGTGCTTTGAATACGGATGCCTATGTTAAAGCAAGAGAATATTTGGCTTCAAAGAAATATGAAGAGGCAGGTAGAATTGCAGATTCACTGATTCGTGAAGGTTACAGAGACAAGGAGGTTCTGGAGCTTCTGGCTTATACCCTCTACCAGCGAAGTATGTGGGATTCTTTGGTTAATCTATCAAAAATTTTAAAAAAGTTTAAAATTCCACAAAGGTCCCAGGAATACTCAGATATTATGTTTATGTTGGCAGTAGCGTATTTTAAAAATAATGATGTTGCTTTTGCCGCATATTATGCAGCCCGTTCTGCAACTGATATGAAAAACAGAAAAAGGGCGTTATCCTTTGCAAGAGACTATCTTAAAATGCCCATTTTGCCAGAAGCTGACATTGACTTTCTTTCAAAGCCACTTCCACCGGGTGTATATATACTACAGGATGAGCCTGAGGCGGTGAAAAATGATTTTCTTAATGGATTTGTATTGGGGCTTGGTGGAGACCTGCAGTATTTGAGGTTGAAGAGTTTTAAAGATTTTCAGAAGGTTTCAATTCTTATAGGACCACTTCTTTCAAAAAATGTAATAACTCTTTACAAGATATTGCTTAAAACAGGGGAACCGTGTATCTTTCCCCTTTCAGAAGATATAAGAATAGGTATTTCTCCCCCTTTGTATCCTTTCAATGCAAGATATGCAGTGGAGCTTGAAAAAGGGGTTGAGCTTTTTGCAGATAAACTGGGGTATTTGAACTATGCCATCTATTATGAAGGGGATGATCCCGTGGCAGTATCTGGGAGGAAGTTTCTTGAGAAAGAACTTAGAAAAAGGGAACTATATATTGTAGAGGAGCGTTATTTTACCAGAGATTCCATTAATATGCTCACAGAAATTGATTCTACTTCTGGAGAAAACTGGGATATGGTATTTGTTCTTGGCAGAAGCGACTTTGCATTGACCCTTGCAACTACTTTTAGGCGTGAGGTGGAGGATTTGCCTGTGTATGTGTTTTCGGATTTTAGGTGGAAGATAATAGAAGGTGGATATATAGGACTGAATGGTATTATTTTTGCCGGCATTTTTACAGATGTGAGAAAATTGCTGGACATTAATTCTATAAAGGACAGATTTGAAGAAACATACAATGCGCAATTCGGTAGCTATCCTTCTGTTTACGCATCAAGGGGATATGATGCAGGAAGACTTCTTGTTGAAATCATTCACCATGTTGATACTTTTAATAGGAGAAATATATGGAATTATCTTTACAATAGGGGTATTTATGAGGGGATAAGCGGATATTATCTCTTCAGAGATGACCCTTCACTTATAAAGGTTTATACTTTTAAAGATGGCAGAGTAATTGAATATAAGGAGGAGTGAAGATGGTAGAAAAGAAGAAAGAAGAAAAAAAGACCAATATATATCTTCCTTATGGTAAAAAGGCCTATGTAGTACAGGGGATAGGGCTGTTAATGGGTATTATAGGATTTGTTTTGACCGGCCTCGGAGATATTACCTTTTCTGTAATCTTTCTTGTACTTGGGCTTGTCGTTATATTGCCTATTGGACTCTGGATGAAAGGTACCTGATTATAGGACACTATAAGGGTTGACATCAACGAGTATTTTAAGGTTCCTATTTTCTTTGTACTTTATTCTTTCTTCCAGAAGGGTATCAAGAAGTGAGCTGAGAACAGCATCTGGCGCTTTAATTATTAAGTGCCATCTGTATTCGTCCCGAATTTTATAATAAAGGGGCGGCGCAGGGCCAAGGATTTCTATTCGGGAATTAAACTTTTCAATGAGTATTGTATGTATCTTTTCAATAATTTCCCTTCCCAAATTCGTATTTTTTGAGCGAGTTATCACTCTTATCAAATTAACAAATGGTGGGTATTTATATCTTTTTCTATTGTCAAGGTCGTACAGAAGAAATGCGCCAAAATTATGATTTTTAAGGTAGGTAAAAATGGGGTGTTCCGGGTTTTTTGTCTGTACAATTACTTTCCCTTCTTTTCTAAGCCTTCCTGATACCTGAAAAAGCGTTTGTGCTACTCGCTCTTCCGCTCTGAAGTCAGGAAAGCCCAGACCGATGTCCGCGTTTAATACACCAACTGTTTCAACGTTTGGAAAGTCAAAACCAACAGACAGCATCTGAGTTCCTATGAGAATCTGAAGTTTGCCTTCTAAAAATTCCGTGTATATTTTTTCTTTTGCCCCTTTTTTCTGGATTGTATCTCTGTCAAGTATGCCAACTTTCGCATCCGGGAAAAATCTTTTTACTTCCTCTTCGGTTTTTTCTGTACCATACCCTATGAATTGAATATTGAAGGAGCCACAATATGGACATATTTCAGGGATTTCTTCTGTATAACCACACATATGACATTTTACAGTGTGAGATTTTTTGTGTACCACCAATGGCACGGAACAGTGGGGACATTGAATAATTTTACCGCAATCAAGACATTGTACAACTGGATTGTAGCCCCTTCTGTTTATGAATAATATAATACCTTTTTTTCTGCTCAAGGAACGTTGCATTTCAGCAAGGAGAGTGATGGAAAATATAGAACCCTTTTCCTCTTTCCTCATGTCAACAATCTCAATTTGAGGTTCTCTGTACTCCTCATATCTTTCAAGGAGTAAATGGAAATTGTAAATTTCCTCTTTGGCTTTGTAGAAGCTAATTACGTCAGGTGTACCGCTTCCAAGAAGAAGAGGTATATTAAGGGATGATGCCATATATTTTGCCACTTCTCTTGCATCGTATCTTGGCATACGTTCTTCCTCTTTATACGAAATGTCATGTTCCTCGTCAATTACAATGAGAGAGATATTTTTGTAGGGTAGAAATAGAGCTGATCTGGGGCCTATAACCACAAAAGATTCTTTATTACTTATGGTCTCGTAAATCCAGTTCTTTTCACTATTTCTTAAGCCACTATGATAAACAAATACCCTTTCTCCATATTTCTCAAGAAAATATGTAAGTGTTTGCACGGTCAATGCTATTTCGGGTACAAGGAAGATACCGCTGAGGTTGTTATCAAGAATATGTTCAAATAGCTTATAGTAAATTGCCGTTTTTCCGCTGCCTGTTATTCCATATAACAGAAAGGTTTCGTGTCTTTTCTCTTTTATCGCCTGCATCACAGCATTGTAAACTTTTTGCTGTGGCGGTGTCAATTTGGTGATTTTTCTCCTTGTAAGATAATAATTTAAGGGTTTAAAAGGTTTAGGCTTTGACGTTATGAGTTTTTCTCTGCATTCAATAATACCTTTTTCTTTTAACTCATTAATGATATTGTTGATACCGGATCCAAACAGTTTTGTGAGCGTAGTCTTTTTTATCCATCTTGGGTATCTTTCTTTTAGAAAATTAGCAATCTCCTCCCTTTTTTTACTTTCTGTTATTTTTACTGTACTGTTTTTTTTGTACCTGCACTCTATTTTTGAACGTTCCAGAATTCCAGGCGGAAAGAAAAGCGGCACAGCCTCACTATAGAAGGA
>JALVLE010000359.1 GCA_027033555.1 Caldifarciminota bacterium
GAATAAGCTCACCGTCATTTGTTATGATCATAAGCCCTTCAGAGTCTTTGTCAAGTCTCCCCGCGAATTTAAATCCGTTTCTCAGATTAAGTGCACTTTTTATGGTTATTTTCGCGTGCCTGTCGTCCAGAGTTGAAACCACTCCTCTTGGTTTATAATATATGAAAACTTCTTTTTTATTATCACATTTTAGGATTTTTGCACCATATTTTACTATATCATCTGGTTTAACGTCGTAGAAAGGTTCAAAAACGACAGTATTATTGATTGTTATTTGCCCTTCTTTTATGAGAGAGTCGGCTTTTCTTCTGGATATACCAAGAGATCTCTGAAGAAATTTATTTAGACGCATTAGGCAAAAATGTGTATTCTGAATAGGATATAAGGTTTTTGAAGTGAAAATGTCTGTTGGTTAATATAAAGCCATGCTTTTTAAGGTTCTCATCAAGATTATATGAGAGAAATTCAAGAGCAAGTGGACATTCAAGATGTTTGATAAAAAATCTATAATAAAATGGTGTATTTTCAATATTGGTTTGTGCATAGTCCAGAATGTAGAATTTCGCCCCCTTTTTGATGATAACCTTAAGATTTTCAAGCATCTTTTCCTTCTCGTAATCCTCAAGCCCATGAAAAACAAATGACATAAAGGCTATATCAAAAAAGTTCTTATACTTGCCAGGATAAGGTTTCAGGATGTTATGCTTTATAATTTCTATGTTAGGGTATTTTTGAGTTTTCTTACGTGCTTTTTCTATCATATCATCTGAAATATCAAATCCAACCACCTTGCCTTTATCCCCGGTTTTTTGTGAAAATAAAATTGCATTTCTTCCATTTCCAACCCCTAATTCTGCTATATTTGAGCCGTTTTTTACATCTGTTTCCTCAAAAATCACTCTCTTTATAAATCTGGGATATTGAAATAGACTCAGAATGTTCAGCAGTTCATCATAGTATTTTGCTTCAAAGCCGGTGATTACAACTTTGCTTCTTTCACTCATTACAATAACAAAAAGGGCGGCATTATGCCGCCCTTTTTATCCATGGATGGGTATTTTAATTTTATTTTACAAGCCATCTGAGGCCACCAATAGGCTGGACTGTGACGTCCACTGTCCATCTTGTTCCGTCAATACCTTTGACAAGAAGCTTGGCGTATATGTCGTTGGAATTTTTCTGACCATCAGGGTCTTTAAGAAGTGCGAAGGTCCCATTTTCAACAACGGGTTTGTACGTTTCGTATCCTGTTTCAGGCGCTACATTCATGGAATTATAATTATATTCTGATTTGTAAGCAACACCGTTATGCTTTGCCACATTGTTGTCAACCACCTGGATAGCGCTTATGGTGTTGTCATTATCAGCCACGAAATCTATCTCATTGTGATTGCCATTTGCGTAGGAGATGGTAACAACAGAGCCATCACTCTTTATACCAAGACCGCTGGGATGGTTGGGATCGGAATCTGCCCTTGTGTACCACTGTATATTCTGTGTCTCCACCGCTGCAAAGCTTGCTGTCCAGGGATCAGATACATTGTCACCTGCATATGCCACGATTTCTACCTCTGCAGTGGGCTCAGTTAGGGTGTAAGATGTGCTCTCAATAGTGTCTGCCTTTCCGTTATATTTTACTATGTAACCATCTGCATCCTGAATGGCATCCCATGTAAATGTGATGCTTGCCTGGTCTTCACCAATTGACCAGGAAACACTTGGCGTGTCAACGACAGATGTGGTGTTACAACCTGAGAGAGTGAGTACTGCTCCCACTGTTATGATGGTGAGGACTGCTATAATGCCCCTTTTCATTTATATACCTCCTTTTTATCTAATTTTCTCTTTAACTTTTTTGTGAGAAGTGCCTGCAGAGCTTGGACTTCTTTTATGTGAACCAGAAGAAGTGTTGGAATTTCTTGCTGATGCATTATTCTGTTCCAATTTTGTTTCAAGCACAATAACTCTTTCTTCAAGATCATCAATTTGTTGCTGCATTTTATCCATTTTGGTTTCAAGGTCGTTTATTTTTTCCTGCATTACGTCAACTTTGGCCAGCTTCTCGTTTATTTTTTGTGTTATCTGGCTTGCATTTGGCATCTGGCAGCTGGCAAGAACAAGCATTGCTACACCAACAGCCGGTATCACTATTTTTTTCATACACTCCCTCCTGTTTGAGCAGGATAATATTAATTGGTCTCATATGGTCGGTCAAGCAATTTTTATTTTTTTCAATTTCTTCCAGTTATGCATTAAAATTCTCTTATGAGCTATGTGAAAAAAGCCTATTTATTTGCCCTTTTATCTGTATTTTTCTGGAGCACTGTTGCAACTGCTTTTAAACTCACTTTGAGATACACCACTCCTTATAATATGTTGCTTTGGTCTTCTCTTTTCTCAACTGCTTTTCTGTTAGTTTTGGTTGTACTTACCCGCAAAAAAGTGGTACTTAACCTAAAAGTCATGCTACTTGGCATATTAAATCCAGCGCTGTATTATTTTTTGCTTTTTGAAGCCTATAAAAGACTTCTGGCACAGGAAGCTCTGTGCATAAATTATCTCTGGCCTGTAGTACTTGTAATTTTTTCCGTGATTTACAGGAAAGAGAGGCCTACTTTTAAAGG
>JALVLE010000360.1 GCA_027033555.1 Caldifarciminota bacterium
TTACACAACCCATTATATTTTAAGTATCAAAAGGAGCAAATTATGATAATATTTGTGGATGCTCAAAGTGCATACTTTGGAGGAGGACTTGAATACCTGAAAAACCAGCTTAAAGCCCTAAAAGAAATCAATAACAAAGTAACAATCATTCTCTGGACAAATAAAAAAAATCAAAGGGAATTTGAAGATTTTCTGGGGCACAAAAACATTAAATATATTACAACCCCCTATTTACCTTATTACATCAGATTTTTTGCCGAACAGTTTATGTGTCCTCTTTTGCCTGCCTTTCACAAAGCCGATGTGGTATATATGCCAGGGAATGTAGCATGCTTTTTAACCTTAAAAAAACAGGTCCTGGTATTTCAGAATCCTAACTTATTTTTTAAAATAAAAGGGAGAAACAGCCTTTCCTATTTAATAAAACGCTACTTTCAAAGACTTATCGCGAGGTTTTCTATGATCAGGGCAGACAGAATAGTTTTCATTTCAAAAGACTTAAAGAGGAGGGCCATAAAAGGAGACAAAAACAATGTTTTTATATTATATAGTGGGGTAAACATTGAAGAAAAGCAGGAACATATTAATACACAAAAATTTAAACCTTTTATTCTTGCCGTTTCAAATATCACTTATCACAAAAACTATCCTGCTCTCCTTAAAGCCTTTGAAATCGTCCACAGGAATAGACCTGACTTAAATCTTGTAATTGCAGGTAAAATAATGGATCAAGAATACTTTAAAGAAATAACCTCCCCTTATAGAAACAAGGAAGTGTGGGAGAAAATTCACTTTCTTGGTGGCGTTGCGCACAATAAACTACCAGAACTCTATAAAAACTCAGAATTGTACATCACCACCACTCTGCTGGAAGCCTTTCCCCTTACTCCTTTTGAAGCTATGTACTTTGGAACACCTGTTATAGCTTCAAAAGCAAGCTCGCTCCCAGAAATATGCGGAAACGCAGCCCTGTATATTGACCCCCTTAATCCTGAAGACATCGCAAAAAAAATACTCTTACTTTTAAATGATAATGCCTTAAAAAGTCAACTTATTAAAAATGGAAAAGAACGAATAAAAAACTTTACATGGGAAAATAATGCAAGAAAGCTTTATAAGATTATGACATTATGAACCTTCTCATATATCATCCATCCAGGCAGCACATTTACAGACTCCTTGAGGGCATGGAAAGCTTTAATATCCCATACAGGTTTTATACTGGAATGTATTTAACATGCAGCAATATAAAACCATTTGATTTTATACTCAAAAAATACCTTATAAAAACCAGATTTAGCAACAAAATCAACCCCCAAAATGTGTACTGCCTTAACTGGCATGAAGAATTCCTATTCTCCGTATGGGCAAAAATTGGGTTATTTTACCGCAAAAGAAACAGATTGCTTTTTAAAAAACAGCTCAGATTTCAAAAAAAGCTTTTAAACCATATAGATACAGATATATCCCACATTATCACCTTTCATACAAATGCCTTTTTCCTATATAAATGGGTCAAAAAAAATTCAGGTTTAAATATAAAACTCTTTCTTGAAGCAGCGCAACCCCATCCAAAGTGGATAAAAGAGCTTTATAAAAAATACGAGTTTTACATAAAAGAAATGCCTCTAAACTATACAGAGGAAATGGTAAATACGTATTCTGCGGAATTTGAATATGCGGACACCGTTATAGCTCCTTCTACATTTGTTAAAAATACTCTGATAAAATATGGGGTGGACAAAAACAAAATTATAATAAATTTTTATGGATTCAATCACTTTAGAAAAATGGCACATATAAAGACATTCAAAGACGAAAAACTGCACATAGCATTCACCGGGCTTATATCTCCTTCAAAAGGCTTTCATATCCTGAAAGAAGTAGCAAGGTACACTTCTAAAATAGCAGTCTTTCACGTATTTGGGAAACCTGTAAACAAAAGGATATTAAAAGACCTGCCAGCCAATATTCAACTCCACGGATTTGTTTCTCATAAGACTCTTGCGGAGTATTATTCCCTCATGCATGTTTTTTACTTTCCCACACTCTATGACGCATCCGGTCTTGCATTGATGGAAGCTATGTATTCTGGACTTGTACCTATAGCAAGTGTACATTCCATTGCTGTTGATGTTATAGAACCCTATAAAAACGGTTTTTTAATAGAACCTGAAGATGCTGAGAGTGCCATAAAATATATTGAACTTTTACACAGAGAAAGAAAGCTGCTGAAAAGTATGTCTAATACGGTGCAAAAAGATATTGAAAAATTTTCCTGGCTGAAATACCAGCAAAAGTATGTTGAAATTATAAAGGGGGTGCACTGATGCACCCCTTCTTGCCTAATCTATAGGTTCAAACTGGGATTTATCCGCCCCACAGAGGGGGCAGGTCCAGTCATCAGGAAGTTTTTCAAAGGGGGTTCCTGGCTTTATTCCATTTTCTTCGTCCCCTTCCTCTGGGTCATATATATATCCACATACAGTACATCTATATTTTTTCATTTACATCCTCCAGGTTCAATCAATCTCTACAAAATCGTCTTTTGAGGCTCCACATACAGGACATGTCCAATCATCAGGAAGCTCCTCAAAAGGCGTCCCTGCTTTTATGTTCTG
>JALVLE010000361.1 GCA_027033555.1 Caldifarciminota bacterium
ATTTAGCACGTGGTAGATGATTTTGAGTCCGAGATTGGACATGCCAACCTCGTAGATTTCGGGATAGACGAGGGCAAAACGAAGTTTGTAATTATCTTTATAGACTGCATTCCTTTCCTGCCCGATGTAACGAGCAGGTTTTTCAAGTCTTATCAGGTCATTTCCAAAGGGGTGCCGCATCGGGAAAAGATACCATCAGAAAAGTAATATTTCAAGGCTGGGGCTTCCAAAAAATTGCTCAATAAGATATAACCTCCGAAGGTTATACATCAGGTTATAACTTTCAGAGGTTATACATTTGAGCCGATGATTAAATCTTACTTTCTTTTTCCCGGATGAGAGATATCTACAGATATTTGATCTCTACGTGGATGGTCTTGTCGGTTACGGTAAGTATGGCATAACTCTGGCGGCGGGCATAGATAGTATCGGTGGGTGTTCCGGGGTTTAACAGATGTATTCCATTAATTTCTTTAAAAACCGGGATGTGGCTGTGGCCAAATATTATGAGATCAACTTTTTCACCTTCAAAAAACTTTATCATTCGCTTTTCGATACCGTAAGGTGCGCCAAATCCGTGGGTGAGACCAACCCTGACCCCCTCCAGATCAAAAATTTCTTTCTCTTTTAGCAGGTGGAATAAGTCAATTTCGTCCATGTTGCCATGGACTGCCCTCAAAGGTTTCACACTTTTGAGCTGTACATAAAAGTCAACAGTTGTAAAATCCCCTGCGTGTATGATTAAATCTGAGGCCTCGATATCTTCCCATATTACCTTCGGAATATCCCTTGCCCTTGAAGGTATATGGGTATCAGATATCACTACAGCCTTCATTTCTTTTTCTTATGTCTATCTCTCTTCCTTCTTTTCTTTAGCTTATGTTTTTTGATCTTCTTCCTTTTCCTTTTTCTTCCACAAGGCATTCAATTACCTCCCTTTTTGGAGTTTAGCAATCTTGTTACTGTTTTTGATGGTTTAAAAACCACGGTTTTCTTATCAGGTATATAGATATCTTCGTTGGTACGGGGATTTTTTCCTTTTTTGCCTTTTCTTAACTTAGTCTGAAATATCCCGAATCCTCTGAGCTCCACTCTCTCCTCGTTCAGGAAGGCTTCTTTCAGGGTGGCAAGCATTGCCTCCACCATTACCTTGACATCTTTTTTAGTAAGCCCGGTTTTCATTGATATCTGGTTAACAATATCATCTTTTGTCATGATTCCCCCTTATCTTAGTTCTTTGATTCTTGCGGCCTTACCTCTTCTCTCTCTGATGTAGTAAATTCTGGAGCGTCTGACCTTACCCCTTCTAATTACATCAATCCTTTCAATAATAGGCGAATGGATGGGGAAAATTTTCTCAATACCAATTCCCTGGGTAACCTTTCTCACCGTAAATGTTTCCTGAAGCCCACTTCCCCTTCTTCTAATCACCACACCTTCGAAAGGCTGGAGCCTGATCCTTTCTTCCACCTTCTTGGTCTTCGGATTTTCCTTCATCTCTTTTATGCGGATATAAACCCTGACCGTATCACCGGCTTTGAACTGCGGGATATCCTTTCTCATAAACTCTGACTCAATTTCCCTTATTATGTGGTCCTTCATGGGCCAATACCTCCTTAATGATTTCTTCCAACAACTTCTTTTCCTCGGGAGAGAGGTCAATATTTTCAAGCAAATCGGGCCTTTTTAAAAGTGTTCTTTTTAAAGCCTCTCTTTTCCGCCATTTTTCAATAAGCTTATGATTGCCTGAGAGCAAAACTTCCGGTACTTTCATTCCTTCAAACTCGCGTGGACGCGTGTAATATGGTCCGTCCAGAAGATTTGATTCGAATGAATCACTCCGTGCAGAATCCACATCACCCAAAGCATCCGGTAGAAGCCTTGATAGTACATCCAGCACCACAATTCCAGCTATCTCACCAGCGGAGAGTACATAATCTCCGATGGATAGCTCAAGGTCAACGTATTTTTCAACAATTCTTTCGTCCACGCCCTTATACCTTCCGCAAATAAAGACTATATGCCTCTTTTCAATGAGCTTGTGAGCAAGCTCCTGAGTCAGCTTTACGCCCTGGGGTGAGAAATATATTACATAACCACCACCCGTTTTTTCAATAGCCCTTTTGAGTGGCTCGGGTTTAAGCACCATACCGGGCCCGCCGCCATAGGGGTAGTCGTCAATCTGCTTCGGAGAATCCGCTATCTTTTTCAGGTCAAACAACCGCACTTCGAGTGTACCAGCCTCAATCACCTTTTTTAAAGGTCCCACTTCCAGGAAAGGCTTGATGAGCTCCGGGAATATAGCGATGAAGTCGAAAATCCACTTTTCACTCATTGGGTAATTCTACCACAATCCTGCCTCTATCTTTGTCGATGGATTTAATAAATTCCTTTACAACGGGAATCATCAACTCCTTACCCTCTATTGTACGAATCACGAAAACCTCATGGGCCGGGGTGGTTTCTATGTATTCAAGCTTACCTATCAAAGAGCCAGATTCGTCATAAACATCAGCATCTATGAGTTCGAAAAAGTAAAATTCCCCCTCTTCTGTGGGAGGGAGTTCTTCTGCATCTATCAGGAGTTCAAGCCCTTTTAACTGTTCAGCAAGTTCTTCA
>JALVLE010000362.1 GCA_027033555.1 Caldifarciminota bacterium
TTGGTTTAAAATAGATTTAATGCAATACAGGAAATGCAGACTTTTAGAATTGATTTTTGTTAAATGGAAATATGGCGTTTGAATGGCCCCAAAGGCTCGGAAAAAACGTTCTACCTGCTGCAGCATAGACCCTTCAAAATCAAATTTCTGTGTGACTTTCGAAGCATATCGAATGGCCTGCCACATGCATAAACTTGTAGCGCCACTAGTCCGCAAGTTGGGGTTGCCACCACCCATGAGATAATAAGCGCTGTTTTTATCCCATACGATGTATACTCCTGCATGACGTTCCCCAAGAGGATCTTCTGCTATAAAAATTTTTCTGCAATTTCGGTCCAGACATGCACGGTCTAACCTCATAAGAAGTTCCTCAGAATATGGCATTTTCTTGCCCTGACGGGTAAAAGTCATTTTATTGAGAGGGAGAAAAGAGTTTATATCTAAATCCTCTCTGATCCTGAGTCTATATCGCTTTTCTGCCTTGCGAATCTCTCTTCTTATGTTTTCAAGGAAACCAGCCCACACTTTTTGCTCATCTGTGAGATCATGGAGAATATAAGTATAACGAGTTGTCTGCTTAAATCCATTCCAGAAAAATGGAAGCCAGTTGTTGAGGGTATATTGCCATTTTTGGGAGAAATAATCGAAGGGGGGGAGCTGATCAATCAATGCCTGCATTAGTGATTTTTGATCCGCTAAAATTTTGGCATATTTTTTGGGAAATGGACGTAGCCAAGGCCCTAAAAATTGAGTCAATGGAGGTTGAATTAGAAGAATAAAATTCCACTTGGATTTTTTATAATAGGGCATTGCGGCTATGATCGTGCCATTTTTTTCCACTAGGCAAACATCCCAGTTCTGCTCACCACATACGGCATCCAACCACCAATCGCGCATAAAAATAGGTATTGACGGTTCCTGTGAACAGAACTGCCTATATTTTTCTTTTTGAGCCGTCAATATTTTATCCTTATTAGTTCAATAAATTCTTGAGCTTAATTGCCAAGTCATTGTCAATAGATATAGTTTTATTGATAGGGAATGAGGACGGTACTTCAAAACGCCTTCGAAGTATTATACCGTGTTGAAAGAAGAATTCTTCAATCTGTTTTAGCAAGCTATGGGTATCTCGGCACAATTCTTCGTATTCAATATGAAAGACACGGTTTAGGTCTACAAAGCCACTCGTAATAGCTCGATTAATTTCACGGTAGATACCTCTTATTTGCCCTATTACTTGTTCACAGGGTAGCTTTTGCTTTAATTCTTCTATATCAGGGGGAGGAACAGACCACCACAGATCATATCGTCCTAAATATTTTTTTCTTCCTGCCAGAATTGATACAGCATTAAAGAATTCATCACGTTTGATAACAATAAAAAGAGCTTCAGGGATATAATTTGATATAGGTTCCAGTCGAATAGAAGCATATAAATTTTTTAATATTACAGGCTTTTCGGCGGCATTAGTTAATGCTATCAATGATTTTCTGAAGTTTAGAATTTTTTTCTGATCAATATCATTAAGGGTTACATGAGCAGGCTTTTGTCGAAAAAAACGATACCACCATTGGCCACATTCTGAAGGTTGTAACCACCCCGATGTAGTTCCATAAAGTGACTTATAATTTGATTGCGTTTTTCTTTTGCCTAAGTATTTAAGAAGGCGTTCAGCTATAGCAGGCGCGCCAAATAAGGTGCAGTGGAAGTTGCTTAAATATGCTAAATCAAAAGCATCGGTCAAAACTTGAAATAGTAAAGTGCTGCCTGAACGTGGAGACCCTATTATAAAAATAGGTGGATAAGGAAATTGTTCTTTATGATCGGGAGCAAACATTAAGTCAATGTGATGCAAGATGTTCCTATTTATAATAAAGAAAATGGCTATTATATAATTTTTAGGATTTAAATACTTGCGTAATTTGGTATTCATTATTTTGAACTTTGTTCAATAAACCTTTCAAACCACATCTCTAACATTGTCAAATGCCAGGTATGAGTGACATTATAATCACCGCTTTCAAATCTATTCAAACATTCGTTTATATAATCATGTACAAAAATATCCCGTTGTTTCAATGAACTAAGTTTTTTCTTTACAAGGCTTGATAATGGTCCTTGCATCCATTGTTTCAGGGGTAGGGCAAAGCCCTTTTTCTTCATGGAAAGGCATTCTGGCGCAATATATTTTGCTGCAAGCTTTCGCAAAATATATTTATGTATTCTCCCTCTAAGTTTATATCGACTTGGTATCTTAAAAGCGGCTTCCACTAAATTATGATCAAGAAATGGAAACCGTGCTTCTATAGAATGAGCCATAGTGAACTGATCAACACGGTGTACATGATGATTGCCTATATAATTCATAATGTCCATGTAACTCATTGCTTCTATTACATCTTCAAAATGAAGTGATTTTTTCACATATAGATCATGCAGATAATCGATGGTGTTGAATTTTTTTAACTCACGGACTGCAAAGAGTCTTTGTAGGTCAAAATCTGAAGTTTTAACAAAAAGCGCAGTATGTAACCGATCGGGCGTTGAAGCTTGCAATAACTGAAACATACGCTCTATTCTATTGTTTTTACGCAAGATACTTATATGTTCA
>JALVLE010000363.1 GCA_027033555.1 Caldifarciminota bacterium
TGTGATACACCAAAGGTTAGCGTGAATAAAGTGATTAGTTGAAACATCATTGCCCTCCATTATTTGTTGATAAATTTTATCGCAAATAATGACCCATGTCAACTGGTCTTGGTATATCTTTCGTTTCTAATTGAATTTCAGGTATTTACGATTTTGTAGATTATTCCAAATAACCCCCAGAAGTGACGAAAAATACTACACCTTACTTATAAGTATTTGCGCACAAATAAGTTATGTATATTGGGTTAAAATGGTTCAGAAAGGAAGCAAAAAACCAGTTTTTTCTTGAAAATTAACAGAGAATGTTCTGCTAAAAGCATGTATTAATCCGTCTTTACGCTCTTTTTTGCCATTAAAAACGATTTTCCCGTCTTTAATAAGAATAAACCTGTCAGGATACGAATAAGTAAACATGAAATCATGAAGCACAGTTATGAGCGTTTTCCCTGAACTTTTAAGGTATCTGAACAACTTTATTGCCCATATTTTATAATTTATATCAAGGTGGGCAAGGGGTTCATCAAGGATAATAATAGGGGTGTTCTGTGCCAGGATTTTTGCCAGCCTTACTCTCTGCAGCTCTCCCATTGATAGTTCTTTTATCCCTTTATTCAGAAGATTCTTTATGCCGGTTTTCTCAATCGCAGATACAACGTCCTCATGATAATTTTTGGAGTAAAAAGAGGTAAAATCGGTTTTCGCATACGTACCAAGTTTCACAAAGTCAAAGACTTTTATATTGTAAAGTGGGGAAAATTCATGAGTAAGTACGGAAAGTTTGTGTGCGAGCTCTTTTGCGCTGTATTTCTCCTGCTCTTTCCCGTCTATGATGATCCTTCCCTTGTTTTTTTTCCATATTCCTGCAGCCAATTTTACTATGGTAGATTTTCCTGATCCATTGGGACCTGCTATTACTACCCATTCCCCTTTTGGTATAGAAAAAGATACATTTTGGAGTATGGGGTGTTTGCCTATAGAAAAACTTACATTCTGGAAGATTAATGCCTTATCATATGCTTTCATAACGCTTTTTAATAAGTATAAAGAAAAAGAATGGGATACCGAACAGAGAGGTTATGCTCCCAATGGGGAGTTCAAAACTGAAGAGGGACTTTGCCAGAAGGTCAGAGAAGAGAAGGAAACTCCCGCCTGTGAAAAACAGAAAAGGTAAAAATTGGATATGTTTTTTGCCTGCAAGTTCCCTTGTTATGTGTGGAACAACGAGTCCTACAAATCCGATCATTCCCGCCATAGCTACTGTGGTTGCAGTGGTGAGCGAGGAGATAAAAAGTATGAGGTGCTTTATCTTTTCAGGGTTTACACCTGTTACTTTTGCCTCAAGAGGGCCTATTGCTAAAAGATCAAGCTCTCTTGAAAGTGTTATAAGATATAGCTCAAGAATAAACCCTATTCCAATGACCATGTAAAACGGAATGAGTTCATTTGAAGCTATCACGATGTTCATGCTGCCAAAAAGCATATAAATAATCTGGTCAAGTGAAATATTGAGAATGTAGGCCGAAAGGAAAAGAAGACTTGATGCAAAAAGGTTGATAAAAATGCCAGAAAGTATAATAAGCTCAGGGGCTGTGCCCTGTTTACCTTTTGATATGCTTATTACAAAAAGAACGCCAAGGAGCGCGAATAAGAATGCAGGCAAAGAGAGAAAGAGGGATGATTTTAAGGGGAGGGCGATACCTGTTAAATAACCTATGAGAGCTCCTCCAGAAATTCCAACAAGATAGGGTTCTGCCAGGATGTTTTGAGTTACTGTCTGGAGGAGTGCGCCGTTCATTGACAGGGTAAAGCCGGTAAAGATGCATAAAAGGTAGCGTGTGAATCTCAGGGTTAAGATGTCACCTTCTGCAGAGCCGTTAAAAAGATAAAAATAGGTAAGAAAAGAAAAAAGCAGTATAAGTAAAATGATAATGGATATTTTTTTCATAAAAATGGGGGCAAAAGCCCCCTTTTATTCGGCCTTTAAAAGTTCTTCCCAGATATTGGGTTTATCTTTGTTCTGAAGATAATAATCTATATACTTGGCAGCGTCTTTCCCGGCCCCTGCAGCGAGAATAACTGTAGCTGCTCCTGTGACCACGTCTCCTCCGGCGAATACACCTTTCTTTGTAGTTGCAAAGGTTTTTTGGTTTGCAACCAGTGTGCCCCATCTTTTATGAACTTCAAGCCCCTCTGTGGTCTGAGCTATAATGGGGGAAGGTATCTGGCCTATTGCAACAATTACCGTATCTACTGGTATCCTGAATTCAGTCCCTTCTATTGGGATGGGCCTTCTTCTTCCTGACTCATCCGGTTCCCCGAGTTTCATTCGTATAACCTCTACCTCTTTAACCCATCCGTTCTCGTCCCCATGGTATCTAACCGGATTAACAAGAAAATGAAACTCTATTCCCTCCTCCATGGCATTCTCAGCCTCTTCTGCTCTTGCTGTCATTTCCTTTTCCGTTCTTCTATAAAGTATCATGACCTTTTTAGCTCCAGCACGTAATGCACTTCTCGCTGCATCCATAGCCACATTTCCAGCACCAATTACAGCAACTGTATCTCCTACTTTTATAGGGGTATCGTATTCAGGAAACTTATAGGCCCTCATCAGGTTGATCCTTGTAAGAAACTCATTTGCTGAATATATACCAAGCAGATTTTCTCCAGGGATACCCTGAAATCTTGGGAGACCTGCGCCTGTACCAATAAATACTGCGTCAAATCCGTCTTCCTCCATAAGTTCATCAATTGTTCTTGTTCTCCCTACATAGAAGTTTTTTACAAATTCAACGCCGAGCTTTTTAATATACTCAACTTCTCTCTTTACAATATCTTTGGGCAACCTGAATTGGGGAATTCCATATACCAGCACTCCACCAAACTCGTGTAAAGATTCAAAGACAGTAACTTTATAGCCTTTTTGGGCAAGCTGGCTTGCACATACAAGTCCGGCTGGACCTGAACCCACTACGGCGACTTTTTGGGGCTTTTTCTCTTTTACGGGTTGTACCTTAATCTCTCCTGTCTTTGCTTCATAGTCTGCAACAAATCTTTCAAGTCTCCCTATGGAAATTGGATCAAACTTCCGTCCCATTACGCAGGAGCCTTCGCACTGGTCTTCCTGTGGACAGACGCGACCACATACTGCTGGAAGGGGATTGTCCTGTTTAATAATGCGAACAGCCGCAAGAAAATCACCTTCCTGTATTTTCTTGATAAATGCCGGAATGTCAATATGAACCGGGCATGCAGGAACACAGGTTGGCTTGGGGCATATAAGACATCTTTCTGCTTCTTTCATTGCTTCTTCCGCTGTATAACCGAGTGCGACTTCGTCAAAGCTCTTTATTCTTTCCTCAACAGGCCTTTTGGCCATTTCAACGGCTTTTGGTTTAATTCTACCCATTTTGGTTCAGCTCCTTTTCAAACTTTTCAAGTGATTCCTGCTCTTCTTTTCTGTACATTTTCAGTCTTTTCATGAGAAGGTCAAAGTTTACTTCGTGGGCGTCAAAGTCAGGGCCATCTACGCAGGCAAACTTTGTTTTCCCTCCCACTTCCACTCTGCATGCGCCGCACATCCCTGTGCCGTCAACCATTATTGGGTTTAAACTCACAATGGTTTTTATTCCATGCTCTTTAGTAAGCTTTGCTACATTCGCCATCATTATAACAGGCCCTACAGCAAATACCCTGTCAATCTTCACGCCCTTTTCAATAAGCTGCTTTAGCATATCGGTTACAAAGCCCTTAAGTCCCTTTGAACCGTCGTCAGTTGTAACAAGGTATTCATCAGCAATACTGGAAAGATCCTTTTCAAGAAGCAGGAGATCCTTGTTCCTTGCCCCATTAATAACGATTACGTGGTTACCGGCTTTTTTGTATGCCACCACCATCGGATAGAGCACTGCCGTGCCAAATCCTCCCCCTATGAGAACAACAGTGCCAAAATTGTCAATCTCAGATGGCATACCAAGGGGCCCAAGAAAGTCTGCAAGTTCGTCTCCTTCATTTAAAAGAGAGAGGTGTTTTGTTGTTTTCCCCACAACCTGAAAGATAATTGTTATCTGGCCCTTTTCTTTATCGGCTTTTGATATTGTGAGCGGGATCCTCTCTCCCTTTTCGTGTACCCTGAGCACAATAAATTGGCCAGGCTTTGCATTTTTTGCCACATGTGGGGCATCTATAATCATTCTATAAGCTCCAGGCCCCACCTGTTCCTTAAATAAAATTTTATACCCCATTCAAAAACACTCCGTTTTTGTTTTGTTCTGGAAACAGCTTAATTGGTAAGTTTTTACAGGATTTATTTGCCGAGTTTTCTCAGCACCTGTTTTTCCTTTCTTCTTACTATCTCTGTTGCTATATCCAGCAATTTGAAAATGTCTGGGTCTGCTATGCGATAGATGACATTTACTCCTTCTTTTCTGGACGCTATAATGCCTGCACTTTTCAGTATGGAAAGATGACGTGAGACTGCGGACTGATCTATTCCCAGCTCGGGAATTATTTCTGATGCCTTTTTCTCTCCTTCCTTTAGAATTTCTATTATCCTTATCCTTCTTCCGCAAGAGAGCGCCGAAAATATATATTTCCTCGGGTCTTCCAGGTCTTTTACGTACTTTTTCATGATCTCCTCCCGTTTGTCTCTGACAGTCTAATAATTTAATGCATAAAGGAGTAAATGTCAAGTTTTGCATAAGTCTAATTCTTTATTCCAAGGAATTTTATAATGCCGAGAGCTGCTTTTCTCCCGTCAGCTATAGCACTTATAGCATCCGCTCGTGGGTTTACTATATCACCGCCTGCAAACACACCTTCCACATCAGTCATCATATTTTTATCCACTATAATGTGGTTCATTCTCTTATCAAATCTAAATTTGTTTTTCCAGTCATCCGGAAGTAAACTCCAGTCCGGTTGCTGTCCAATGGCCATTATCACTGTGTCCACTTCCCACTCCATGATATTGTCCATTTTGGGAACAGGTTTGGGTCTCTTTGCGCCTTCTTCCTGTACCATCTCTGTTTCTACGTATTTAACCTTTACTATTTTACCCTTTTTATCTCTCACTATTTCAACAGGAAGCGTCTGAGTAAGAAATTTAACTCCTTCTGCCTCTGCTTCGTGTTTTTCCTCCAAAGATGCGGGCATGTCAATGTATCTTCTTCTGTAAGAGAGTAATACCTTATCCGCACCAAGTCGTAAGGCGGTTCTTGAAGCATCCATTGCAACATCCCCTCCACCCACAACAAGCACTTTTTTGCCTATTTTTACCTTCTTACCCAGATTAACATCTCGCAGAAGGGTGGCTGCATCAAATACTCCCTCACCTTCTTCACCGGGAATACCCATTTTCCTGCCTACGTGATATCCTATGCCGATGAACACAGCATCGTATGAGTTTTTGAGCTCCTGGAATGAGATATCTTTACCCACACGCACCCCAAATTTAAATTCAACTCCCTGCTTTTTAATGAACTCTATCTCCTTATTAAGAATTGAGTCAGGCAGACGGTATCTGGGTATGCCCAATTTTAGCATACCACCTGCAACTTCCTGTGCCTCATAAATCACAGCATCTATTCCGGCTCTTCTTAAATAAAATGCGCAGGAGAGGCTTGCAGGACCTGCTCCGATGAGGGCCACTTTCTTTCCTGTCTTCCTCGTGGATATTCCTACGACTTTTTCATAGTCAGAAACCTGCCCTGCTGCAAATCCCTTGAGATAACGGATCTGAACAGCCTGACCTCTGTTGTGATAAACACATGCATCTTCGCATCTATGAGTACATATTGTGCCACATACTTCCGGAAGAGGGTTGTTGATAAACATCCATTCCACGGATTTTTCGTAATTTTTATGGAATATGGCGTTGATGTATTCTGGAATATACATACCTGTGGGACATCCTTGGACGCATAGAGCGCACCCAAGACATCTTATAGCCTCAAACACAGCTTGTTCTTCGGAGAAGCCCTTGAGTACCCATTCAAAGTCTCTCTTTCTCTCTTCAGGGTCTCTTTCGGGCATTTCTACACGCTCAAAATCAAGGAGTGATGTTTCAGGTGTGGATTCCCATCCTGTGCCAGGTCCTGAGTCGCGTCTTAAGTTGGGAATAAAGGTAAAATCCTCAACATTGGGTGAGATTATTTCATATTCTGTGGAGAGTTTAAGAGAGCCTGTTGGACATACATCAACGCACTGGCCACAGAATGAGCATCTGCCATAATCAACCTTTGGTCTCAGATTTGTGGCACCCATTTTTGGTTTTAGGGTGGGAATTTCTACCATTTCAATTGCCTGACAGGTGCATATTTTGGCACAATTCCCGCATCCCACGCATTTTTCCCAGTCATTTACGTGAATCCCTCTATATCTTTTTGCAGGTTCCTTCTTTTCATAAGGAACCCGCACAGTATGTGGTTTCCTTACCAGAAATTTCAGAGCATCAAAAAACTTGAGATTCATTCCCATGGCTCACCTACCTTTCTGCATCTGGTGGACATACGTCCAGACTAAATAGGATCATTGATATGTCTGCTATATTTGTTCCTTCTGCTATATGCCTGACGAGCTGTAGCCCATGAGAAAAACTTGGACCTCTTACGTGAAGTCTATAGGGGAGTACACCCCCGTCAGATACCACATAAAAACCATATTCACCTTTTGATGATTCCAATTTAACGTATGTAGAGCCAGCCTTTACTCTGTATTCAAAGGGATTCCTTATTTTTATATTCACAGGACCTTCTGGCATGTTCTTAATTGCCTGTCTTATAATCTTTATGGACTCTGCAAATTCCAGTCTTCTCTGCATAACTCTTGAGTACACGTCCCCGTCCTTATAAATATCCGGCACATCAAATTCAAACCTATCATAGATAAGATAAGGCTCCTGTTTTCTCACATCGTAATTTACGCCTGCTGCCCTCAGGTTTGGCCCTGTTACGCTGAAGCGGAGCGCAGTCTCTTTATCTACGATACCTACACCTTTTGTCCTTTTTTCAAAGAGAGGATGTTCAAAGAATAGCCTGTCATAATCTTTTAACCTCTCTTCAAGGTAAACAAGGGTTTTGAGTACTCTCTCCTTGAACCCTTCAGGTATGTCTCTTCTCACACCCCCAATTGTTTGATAAATGTGATAGACTCTGCCACCCGTAAGCTCTTCAAAAAGGTCAAGGATATAGTCTCTGTCTCCAATTGTCCACTGTGGAATGGTGTAAAGTCCTATTGTACCTGCCACTCCTCCGAAGTAAAATAAATATGCAGCGAGTCTTGCAAGTTCAAGAACGATTATTCTGATGTACTGAGCCCGCTCAGGCACTTCAATCTCGTTAAGCTCTTCAATGGCCATTGATAGAAGCACCTCATTGACGTCAGGCTCAGGCACGCATATTCTTAGGATAAGTGGAAAGTTCTTTATCCAGTGTCTCTGTTCCACCAGCTTTTCAAAGCCTCTGTGCAGGTAACCAAGATTTGGCTCTATTTTTATAATAGTGTCACCTTCTGCCCATATGTGATAAGACATATTACCGGTGACACCTGG
>JALVLE010000364.1 GCA_027033555.1 Caldifarciminota bacterium
CCATATATCCCTGTAAAGTATAAGGGCAAAATCAAAAGCTTCGCCATTTTCGGTGACACAAGAGCAAACTGGGCTATCCCCTCTCCAAAAGGACGTGCAGATGGAGTAAATGAGGTAATAATACAGGATATCCTCAGAGCAATATACAAAGAACCTGTTGATTTTGTGGAGATAAATGGAGACCTTATAACAGGTTATACATCTTCAAAAGAAGATGCGCAAAAGCAATATGAGGCTTTTCTTAAATCGCTTTACCCTTATGCAGCCTCTCTGCCATTTTTATTTACTCCCGGGAATCATGATATGACAGCACCCTTTGATGGAACACGTAAAAATCACAAAGACCCTCTACCTCCTAATAGCGCAGAAAACCTGTGGGAAAGCGTATTCATGCAACCTGAGAACGGGCCTGTGGCTGAAAAAGGAATGCCGCCATACAAAGAAAATGTGTACTACCTCAAAGCTGGAAAATACGGCATATTTTTCCTGAACAGTGATTACAACTACGCCAAAAAGGGAAGAAAGAGATTAAGTGGCAATATAACCCATGAAGAGATAAACTGGTTTTTAAAACAGAGTAAAAAGTTCAAGAAAACCGTTGTAATTTTTCATGAACCTCTCTATTCAAACACCCCTATGCCGGGACACTCTCTTGACTATAACATCCCATTAAGAGATAGTATTGTCCAGGCATTGCTCAATTCTAACGCACAAATTCTTCTTACAAGCCATGAACACCTTTACGCGAGGCGGATTATACCTAAAAAAGATGCAGCAAAGACCCTAAATCAAATAACCATAGGCGCAGGCGGTGCCCCCCTTTACGATATTCCCCCTGAGAAAAGAGAAGGACTTGAATGTTTCTCAAAAGAAACGGTCTATGGCATTATAAAACTTAAAAAGAACAAGATTGAGTTCCAAATAAAGAATCTAAATGGATTTGTCATAGACAGCGGAACAATAAAACACTAAAAAGATGGACGTGCATCAATAAGTTCAATGATCTTTTTCTGATAGAATTTGTCCTCTCGCAGGGTAAATACAATATCAACTTTTCTACTCTGCGAGAGGATATTTACTATTTCTTTCTCACCACCAAATATGGTGGTATGAATATCTCTGTTAAGCTTCAACCTGAATTTATAGAAATTTTCCTTCAATCTGTTAATGTCTCCCACCACCTCCACATTCCTAAACAAAAACCTGGGTTTTGGATTACCCATGCCAAAGGGCTTAAGCATATCCAGACTTTCAAGTAAGGCATCTTTTTTGTATAAACTGGAAATATCCATATCAATTTCTATTTCTCTTTCCAGATCTTCCTGTGTAAGCATCCTTTTGGCATATTCGTTTATTCCTTCTATGAACCTATCCAGATTTTCTGGCCGTAAACTGAGCCCAGCTGCATACTTATGCCCTCCAAAAGTTTCAAGAAGTTCGCTTTGGGAGGCTATTGCCTCAAATATATTGAAATTCATAATACTCCTTGCAGACCCTTTTAAAAGCTTTTCCTTTCTGGTAAGCAATATAGCAGGTCTGTAGAATTTATCAACAACCCTTGATGCAACAATCCCTACAACACCTTCATGCCAGTTTTCATCAAAAAGTACATAAACAAGTCTGTCTTTCATGTCATCCGCCATTTGAAAAGCTTCTTCAACCATTCCGCGTTCTACTTTCTGACGCTTTATGTTCAGGTTATTTAATTCAACAGCATATTGCCTTGCAAGGGTACCTTCTCTGGTAACCAGCAGCTTAAAAGCCTTCATAGCATCTTCCATTCGCCCCGCAGCATTAAGACGCGGCGCAAGTATGAAACTCACATGATAGGTGGATAATTCCTGCTCTTTTAGACTCGCCACATTTTTAAGAGCCTTAAGCCCCGCCTTCTTGGTTTTGTTTAAAATAGACATACCAGCTCTTGCAAATATTCTGTTTTCATCCACAAGAGGGACAAGATCTGATATAGTTCCGAGGGCCACAAGGTCCAGATCCCAGTAAAGCTCCGTCTTGTCCTTGCCCAGTTTTTCATAAATTCCCTCAAGAAGCTTAAAGGCAACACCAACACCGGCCAGATTATCATAGGGATAATCCCCTATTTTCGGATTTATAATAGCAAAAGCATGGGGCAAAACATCCTTGGGTTCATGATGGTCTGTGATAATAACGTCTATTTTCAAAGAGTTCGCATATGCAACTTCCTCAAGGGCTGTAATTCCGCAGTCCACTGTAATCAAAAGCGTTGCCCCTATTCTCGCGGCTTTTTCAATACCCTGCATGGACACACCATATCCTTCATCAAATCTATTGGGAATATACGCATACACATCAAAACCAAGCCTCGTAAGTACCCTGTAAACAAGTGCAAGTGAGGTGACTCCGTCAACATCAAAGTCTCCGTGAACAAGTATTCTTTCCCTTCTTTTTTTTGCAAGTAGTATTCTCTCTACCGCTTTCTCCATGTCTTTAAATTCAAAAGGAGAATACATTGAGCCCAGTCTTGGATTTAAATAAACTTCTGCCTTATCAGGTGCTATGCCTCTTGCGGAAAGAAGCTGTGCAAGAAACATATCCATATTGTATTTTT
>JALVLE010000365.1 GCA_027033555.1 Caldifarciminota bacterium
CTCTACTACCCAGTGAGCATATAGGGTAACATCACTATTACCCATCTCGAAGGTATCGCCTTCTCCGTACTCAGTACCACTTCCATCAGCTCTGGTATTCCAGCCCACTAAAACATAACCACTCTTTGTAAGACCACCAGTATTTCCCAGAATTGTTACAGTATCATCTTCCCTGTACTCATTTGTATCCACAGGTACCTCACCGGCATCGTTTCCATTTCCATCGTAAATAACCCTGTGTGTTTCATTTTTCTCCTGCTCAACTTTGTTTTTTATTTCGTTAATAAAGTTATCTGTGCATCCTGCAATAATTATTGATATTATAAAGATTACAGATGCTAATTGAATTAATCTTCGTCCCATACAATTACCTCCCTGGCAGCGCTTATCTCTGCAGCCCTTGAGGCTTCCTCTCCCCTGAGTGCAAGGTAGGAAAATTTTTCCGCCAATGCCGGGTTAATGGTTTTCAGTTTTTCATAAGTAACCTTGACAAGGCCGTAGTTCTCTAACTCATGATTTACCCTTGCAACACACAAAAGAACTATTGGATTGTTAGGAGCTTTCTTCTGAGCTCTTTTGTAATACTCCAATGCCTTCATTAAATCTTTATTTAAAAACTTAATATTCCCAAGATTGATAAGGGCAGGAACATATTCTTTTTTCTTTAATACTTGTTCAAACTGGATGGTAGCTTTATCGTACAGGCCGTATTTCGCATACAATACACCAAGCTTATTTATATACTTAATATTATTACCACTTTTTCTAATAAGCCCCTGCAGTTCTGCAACTCTTGGGTATATCTCTCTATCTATATATGCAATTACCTCCTTTTGAAAGGCATTTACAACCTGCAGCTTATCCGGTAAAGTAACATCAGCTTCAACCCCCGGAAGACCTACAGGAGCATATTCTTTCCAGCAATCATGCATAGGATACAGTTCAGCCTGGTTTCTTGCCCTGTTTTCTCTCCATTCTTTGGCTCCTTCCTGCCAGGCATCCAGAAAATTATGATCTACCATTGTTACTTCTATGGGCAACCAAGTTTTATCCTCTGCAAAAATCAGTTCATCAGGATGTAAAAAGTTTTTTCTTGCTTTCTCAGGGTCCATATCAAGAGAAAACGCCATAAAAATATGTCCGGGAACGGTTATGAATGCTGTTTCAATGCCTATGGATTCGAGCAGAGCACAATACAGTATAGAGAGATCATCACAATCACCTGCCGAATATTTAAGTGTTTGTCTTGGGAATTGGAGAAAATCTACAGCCACTTTATTTTTCGAAAACTCTTTATATGGTGTTTTTGGATCTACAACGTAATTCATTCCATAAAGTCTGAGCGCCTCATGTAATCCAATTGCCGAACTTAGATTTTTATTTATAGCCCTGCTCTTTATCCCTTTTGTCCAACCAGTGACTCTCTTGGAAAACTCCAGGATTGAAGGATCCTTGGCTGTTACAAAAGCAGCGGCTTTTCTGTTATCATCCCATGTTGTGGCATTTCTATCATAGATATCAAGTACTGCAGTACGCTCCAGCGTATATTTTTTATCTTCCGTAGAATAGTTTAGTATTATTTTACATGATACTTTTGTTCCCTCCGTTATCTCTAAAACAGAGTCCGAAAATAAAGCATAGAGATTCACTGTTTCATCTTTCCCTGCTTCGAGAGTATCTATCTTTGCACATTCCTTTGGGTTGTCCATATACTTCTCAACATAAAAGCTGACTGTAATATCATTGGCATTAATAGGCTCACCATTGTGTATCATAGCACTGCCAAGAGGAAAAGAGTTGTAGTGCTTAAAAAGAACAGGAAAAACCGGATTTAATTTAATAGAAGAAATTACAAATTTTCCCTCTTTTATTTTAACAGGTTCCTTTTTTAAAGGAGCCGGTTCAGAAGGGGCAGTTTCATTTTTCTGCATATTTACAGTTTTTGAAAAGGGAATATGATAGGCTAAAGTTAAGGAACCACCAGCTCCACTGTAAAGAGCCAGATTGTAAAGATAATAAGCATTAAGTCCGATACTGAACTTCGGGGAAAAATAATAATCAATAGCAAGCCCTCCTTTTAGCGATAGATTACCTCCTCCTCGCCCGCTGCCATCGGTTAATTGGCCATAGTAATAACCAGCAGTACTGTATGGAATAACTCGAAATCTCTTTAAATTGATTAGATTAATACCAAATCCACCCCTCGTAGAAAAAACTGAAACAGCATCTTTTG
The DNA here is from genome assembly GCA_027033555.1 of Caldifarciminota bacterium. Taxonomy (GTDB): domain Bacteria; phylum Hydrothermota; class Hydrothermia; order UBA1063; family CAJXJZ01; genus CAJXJZ01. Next base: position 2,234 of record JALVLE010000365.1, read on the forward strand.
TTACAAGCGGGATGTAATTGTAATCAACTTCAGCCTTTATACCGAAAAATGAACTTCTTGAAAACATATAATCAAAGGTTAAATTGCCACCAACACTATAGGAAAAATATTCAGAGCTTTGACCAATCGGAATACTGGCAGTAGGACTCGCAGTAAAAGAAAGTTTACTTAAATTATCACTAAAACCAAACATTGCAGTGAAACTAAAGATCACAAAAAGAATACAAAACTTTTTCATTTTTTACCCTCCAATATTCCAATATGGGTAGTGAAAAAGAATATCTTAAATTTCTTATTGATCCTGCCAGCGTTATTTTAATATGCTCCTATTTAATATTCAGTTGACCTCTGAT